>NZ_JAJDMK010000297.1:0-261 GCF_020593575.1 Holdemanella sp. DFI.5.55 | reverse complement strand
CTCTTAGAAACATAGATTGTCTGAGGTGTTTTATTAAGTTGTAAAAGAAAGGAAAATTAAACATGGAAAAGTATAGTCTCGAACCAACTGAGGAAAATATTGTTTCATCAATTAAGAACGATGCTACTGGTAGGAATCAAGCTTTATATCTCTTTCTTAAAATGCTTAGTGAGCAGGATGGCCCTTGGTCTGTGGCAATTGACGCACAATGGGGTTATGGAAAGACCTTTTTTGTGAAGCAGGTACAGTATTTAATTGATA
>NZ_JAJDMK010000296.1:0-261 GCF_020593575.1 Holdemanella sp. DFI.5.55 | reverse complement strand
CTCATAGGAACAACAAATGCCTTGTTGTGAAAAATTGTTATAATCAGTCCGAAATGCTGGTATCCTATTTCACTAATATACGCTTCTCCGAAATCTATGTAACAGATATCTCCGACACGAATATCCACCCCAAGCTCTCCACAGCTTCCCGCATGACGGCGTTCTCTCAAATTCTGTTCGGATACAAGTCTGGGTATTGCCTCCTTTACGCTCAAAGCAGCATAATCCATGCTCTTTTCCTCAATATAACATTTCCACAAG
>NZ_JAJDMK010000295.1:0-261 GCF_020593575.1 Holdemanella sp. DFI.5.55 | reverse complement strand
CAGAATACTGGCAATCATTACGAATAAAGTGTTTGCTGTACTCATTATTGCCATCTCCAATTCTCAAAACTCTAATTATTTTCTTAATGGCAACTAATTTAGACCAATTCTTTTTCAAAAACAATAGGCTGAGTTTGATTCCGAAAAATTAAACAAATTTATTAGACCAGACAAAATTGAAAAATGATGAAAACGTTTCATTCTTGTGATTTGAAACTAAAATATGGAATAGACCAATAATTGAATGATTGTTGATCAAGA
>NZ_JAJDMK010000294.1:0-262 GCF_020593575.1 Holdemanella sp. DFI.5.55 | reverse complement strand
AGCAGGCCAGGGCCATTACCCGGGAGCGCCCTGAAAAAGCCCTGGTGGTGTTGCACAACAACGGCGCTTACAGCGCTTTCGGCGTTCACTCGCGTTACGGCTTTGTCTTCAACGACCTCGGGGTAAAACCCGCCGGGCCGACGACTGCAACCGGCCTGCATGGCCAGCCGGTGTCCAGTGAATTTATCCAGCAGGCCAACCCCGACATTATCTATGTGGTGGACCGCACCGCGGTGATGGAGGGCCGCCCGGTCATGGATGC
>NZ_JAJDMK010000293.1:0-262 GCF_020593575.1 Holdemanella sp. DFI.5.55 | reverse complement strand
GACGACGTTCACGTTGGCGGCCACGTTCTGTTTGATGACGGTCTGATCGACATGATCATCGACGAAAAGGACGAAGCCAACCATGAACTGGTCTGCACGGTTCAAAACCATGGTCTGCTGGGTTCACGCAAGGGTGTCAACGCACCTGGCGTTTCCATCAACCTGCCAGGTATCACGGAAAAGGACTCCAGCGACATTCGCTTTGGTCTGGAACAAGGTATCAACTACATTGCCGCTTCCTTCGTTCGTAAGCCAGAAGATA
>NZ_JAJDMK010000292.1:0-262 GCF_020593575.1 Holdemanella sp. DFI.5.55 | reverse complement strand
ATACGATTTTATATCATAGGATGCTGATAAAAATGAAAAATTCAACCAAAAATATTCAAGAACGGCAAGAAAAAATCCTCTCTTTTCTTTGCGAAAAAAAAGAAATGTCGATTAGCGAACTCAGCCAAGCATTAAACGTCTCAGAGATGACCATTCGTCGTGACTGCTCCACCCTTTCTCTTCGGGGACAAATAAATCAAAAAAAAGGCATCATCACATATATCGAGCCTAAATCAAAAGATAACCAAAGCTCACTTGAACG
>NZ_JAJDMK010000291.1:0-262 GCF_020593575.1 Holdemanella sp. DFI.5.55 | reverse complement strand
CTTGGCACCACTGGCTAATGGATGACCGCCGCCTTGATGCTTTTTGGCTAGCTCATTGATAAAAGGACCTTTAGAGCGCAGACGAATCCGATAATGGCCATCCTCTTGTTCAACAAAGATTGCCCATGCCTTGACTCCTTGAATCTTGCCCAGCAAAGGCACGACAGCCGAAGTCCCAGCTTCGGTCAAGCCATAGCGCTTCAGGATTACATCGGTCAAGACTACATAGGCTGCTCCGCTTTCCAATAGAGTCATGTTTTCA
>NZ_JAJDMK010000290.1:0-262 GCF_020593575.1 Holdemanella sp. DFI.5.55 | reverse complement strand
CTTGAGCACAACGGTGTCCTTTACCTTGAGATATCTTCAATCGATAGTATTTCTTGAATACAGGATTATTGTTAATTACAGTCAGTATGATTTGATACAAAGTCTTTCTAAGATACTTAGATCCCTTCTTGGTTATGCCAGTGTGTTGGGCGTTGTATTGACTCGATTCATAGTGATATGGTGCTACTCCTGCAAATTTAATGATTTGAGAAGGCTTGGAATAATTGCCAATATCTCCTAATTCGGCTAAAATAGAAGTACC
>NZ_JAJDMK010000289.1:0-264 GCF_020593575.1 Holdemanella sp. DFI.5.55 | reverse complement strand
AAGCCGGTCATTATCAACGACCTGTTCAATAATCTGATCGTCTTCGCCCGCTGCGTTCAGCATAAAGCTGCGGTAAAGCGCTCCTTGAAAATCTAAGAATGCCTGATCCAGCTGCTGCAGATCACCCTGCAGCAGCTCAACGTTGTAGATTCCCAACGGCAGATGCGCGAAGACATCAATCAGATTGCGCTCGCTGCCTTCCTTAACCAGGCCCTCCAAAACGTGAGCTGCTGTCGTCAAGCGTTGAAAATCAACGGTCTGCCG
>NZ_JAJDMK010000288.1:0-264 GCF_020593575.1 Holdemanella sp. DFI.5.55 | reverse complement strand
ATGAAGTGATCCATATCCCGATGTCCAGCGGCCTGAGCAGTTCCTGCGAGACAGCAATGGCTCTTGCCCAGGAGTTTGACGGAAAGGTCCATGTAATTGATAACCAGAGGATATCGGTCACCCAGAGACAGTCTGTTCTGGACGCGATTGAAATGGCTTCAAGGGGTCTGAGTGCAGCGCAGATCGAGGAGACTCTGATGCGCGAACGGCTGGAAGCCAGCATCTATATTACCGTGGATACGCTAAAATATCTGAAGAAAGGCG
>NZ_JAJDMK010000029.1:0-26415 GCF_020593575.1 Holdemanella sp. DFI.5.55 | reverse complement strand
CATGGAAAGACACAAAATTTTATGAATTAGGCTTGATTTTTATTATCTAATTTTTTTCATCTTGTCAGAATCTAAGAAGAACATTGTGAATGTGGCACGAGAAAGAAGTACGTTTTCATCATTGAAGATAAATACCTCATATACTCCAGTTGTTCTTCCACTTGAGATTTCTTGGGCAATCCCAATCAATTTGCCACCACGACCTGGCTTAATATAATTAATTGTACCCGTAAGTGTGACGCTATCTCTTCCTGTCGCAAAGCTTGCTGCTCCGGCGACTGTGTCAGCCAAAGAGAAAAGGGCTCCACCATGGACAAAGCCATGTATATTTAAAATTTGTTCATCAATAATCATTTCTACCTTCGCAAAACCATGGCGAACTTCTGTTACACGCATGTCATTGCTTTGCAGAAATTGACTCGAACTATTTAGACGTTCCATTAAAGCCTGCATATTTTCTTCCATAAACAACCTCCAACAATGCTTTTATTATAGCATGAAATGATGTTATAATGCTTAATGTACTTAAAAAGGAGACGGATTATGGATTCAAATAATATATTTTTTAAAATCGTTGTGGGCGTTGTATTAGTTGGATACATGGCATTCATATTTTATCAAAGCTTAAAAGGTGGACTTGCCTACAAAAAGGAATTTGAAAACTTTAAAAACTCACATAAACACTACGAAACAATGGTCGATGGCGGTTATTGGATATGGGTCATGGTTGCGATGGCTGTTTTGGCATTTGTTTTGATGTTTATGGCACCAAAATTAGCTTCCAATGGACAAACGTATTATTACTATTTAGCATATGGATGTATTGGACTTGTATTTTTAGGGCTAGCCATTGATTCATATACACACCGTCGTATTTATTTCACAGAAGAAGGGTTCTTCTTTCAAGATACATATTATCGTTATCGTATGCTTGCAAATTTTGAATTTAAAAATGGTATTGTGGCACGCAACTGCAATGTGTTAATGAGCAACCGTGATAAGATCGTAGTCACAAAAAAGATTGGTGAAGCATTACAGGAAAAACAAAAAGCATTTAAAAAAGCTAAGAAAGAACGCCGAAAATAATGTTGTTTCTTTCGGATTTAGACGGAACTTTATTGGATTCAAACGGAAATGTCACAGATGAAGATGTGGAATGCATTCATCAATGGACACAAAAACATGCGTTTGGCTTTGTGACAGGAAGAGATCGTGCCTTTTGTTTGGCACTTGCCTTGAAGTATCAATTGTCCTGTGAATATATGATCACAGATAATGGAGCTAATGCCTATTATAAAGATAAGAATGTATATTCTTCTTTGATTAATTTAAGTGAAGGTATACAAATGTGTAAAGCGATTTTGGCATATAATTTGGATTTGTTTTATACAGACGAAGCGGGCAATCGCTATTATCCAATTTCATGTTATGGAAAAGAAAGACTTCATGTTTTTAAAAAGAAACAACCGAGTTTAGGCTTGTTTTCAGACGTGGATTTAATGGAATATTTAAATACACGACAATTTGGCTTAGCCAAATTGAGTGTGTATGTTGAAAAAGATTTGGATTTAATATTAAATCAATTTAGAGGATTATTTAAAAATTATGAAGTGATGGCTACTTCAAAAGATTATATTGAGATCACAAGAAAAGGCACAAATAAATGGGAAGCCTTTTGTCATTTACCTGTCGAAGATGCAATTTTTATTGGAGATGGAGAAAATGATTTGTGTGTATTGGAAAAGCTAAATGACACATATGTTATGGAACATGCACCTGAGAGTTTGAAGGCATATGGTGTGTGTGTAAAGAGTGTGGCAGAAGCCATGAATATAGAAAGCAGGAAAGAAAATGTCTAGAAAAAGAAAAAGAGGGGCGAAGGCAACAGCTGCCTCAATGGTAATGGATACATTGAAAAAAAGAGGGGCAGTGGATGAAAAGAGTGCAGTAGATGTAAGTGTATTTAAAAATTTGCCTTATGCCACTTCAACAATTAGTTATACAATTTCGAATCTAATGGAAGAGGGTGTTGTTGGTAAAACCAAGGATGAAAGATTTTATTATGATGATTTAGGATTTAAAGCTTTAGAAACAAAGTTTGTACGTGGATACTCAATGATTTTTATTGTGCCTATTGTCATTGCAATCCTTGTTTATGTTCTACAAAAAGTATTATAAAAGAGTGTCGCAGCAATGCGACATTTTCTGTAAGGAAAGGAGATTTGAATGGAGAAGCCAAAATCGTTTGTGTATATCATTTTCTGTTTAACGATTTGTCTAGCTTTTGCGGTAGGAAGTAACTACTTAATCAATACGATTACACAAGCGAATATGATATACAATTCGAATAAGCCACGTAAAATTGGTGCAACATATATGACCTACAACAATACGTTCTATTCGGTGGTCAATGAGGAAATTTCAAAAGTAGTCAAAGAACACGGGGATCAGCTGATTACTTTAGATCCAGCTATGAGTTTAAAGAAGCAGAAGGAACAAATCCAATACTTAATGGATCAACAAGTGGATGCCTTAGTGGTTACGCCAGTGGATTATGATGGATTAAAAGATTCTTTAAAGCTAGCCTATAAGAAACGTATTCCTGTGATTGTGGTGGATACGGAAGTTAAGCATAATAAATATGTGACCTATAGTATTGTCAGTGATAATTATGATGCGGGCGTACAATGCGCTAAAGATATGATGAGTAAGTTGGATCATGCCAATATTGTCTTGCTTCAACATTCGACAACTCAATCTGGTTATTTACGAATTAAGGGATTTGAGGATACGATTCAGTCCAACTCAAATTATAAAGTGGTTCAGAGAATGGAATGTGAGGGACAATTAGAGGAGGCCATGCCAAAAATGGAGTCTTTTATTGAGGAAGGAATCGAATTTGATGTAGTGATGTGTTTAAATGATCCAAGTGCAATGGGCGCTATGGCCGCACTTTCATCGAACAATATGTTGGAAGGCAAGTATGTGTATGGCATAGATGGAACGCCTGAGGCAAAAGAAATGGTGTCAGAAGGTAAAATGGCTGCTACTGTGGCACAATCGCCAAAGACGTTTGGAAAGAAGACGGGAGAAGTCATTTATAAGATGTTTTCGCAAGAAAAAATCAAGAATAAAAATGAAGTGAATCCTGTGCAAATCATCACAAAAAACAATGTTCATGATTATTCTACGGAGGGCTGGCAATGATACAAGATATAAAAAAATACAATGTATGGATTGTCTACGTCTGTATGTGGCTCTTTAGTTTTTTTACCATTTGGTACATCGCTATTGTGATGTATTATACGTTGGTGCATGTGACACAAAGTGGCTATGCCTCAGATTTTATTAAGAATATTTCCACACTTTCTAATGTTCCCATTCGATCCTTCTATATAGCGGTATTTGGTTTTATTGGATTGTTTTGTTTCGTGAGCATACGTAAAAAAATTCGATTCTTTAGTCGTCATCAAATCATTCCAATTTTAATTGAACTTGGATTGAGCCTATTGATCATGAAGAATATATCGTTTAGTGCAACGTGTATTTTATTTTTGATTATTGCGGACAGCTTACTCTATGTGGATAAACCAGTTGATCGTTCAATTTGCATCATACTCGTCTTTTTAGCTTATATGCTATCCAACTATGGATATTTATCCAACTATATTCCTATGATTTCATTCCAGGAATATTTGTCGGTGTATAATTCAAAGACACAAGGCTTGTTACTGGGGATTGAAGTGACTTTAAGCAATTTAAATATTGTGCTGTTTATAGCTTATATATTCTTGTATTTACAGAAACAAATGGATGAAACGCAGAAATTTGCGGCTTTGAATGTCGAATTAAAACGTTTAAATAATCAATTAAAAGGCTATGCGAATTTGCGAGAAAAAATGGGTGAAACCAAAGAAAGAAACCGTCTTGCCCGTGAAATTCATGATACATTAGGGCATACTTTAACGGGATTAAGTGTTGGTCTTGAAGCGTGTCGAGTGATGATTGATAAGGATGTCAATGTCACAAAAGCACAATTGGGTATTTTGGAAGAGAGCGCAAAACGCGGTTTAACCGATGTCAGACGTTCGGTGGATAAGTTGAAGCCAGATGCATTAGAGCGGTATTCTTTAAAAGAAGCATTGGATATGATGATCATGGATTATCAGAAATTGACCGATGTGACCATTCTTTATTTGTGTCATTTGCCTTTGGTGAATTTGAATGCGGACGAAGAAGAAGTTGTGTATCGTGTTGTTCAAGAAGGAATGACCAATTCAGTCAGACATGGGCATGCGACAAAAATTTATGTTTCGATTGCACAGGCAGATAATAATTTGATTATAATTATAGAAGATAATGGTCAGGGTTGTAAGGATGTCAAACCAGGATTTGGCATTCATCATTTGACAGAACGTATTGACTTACTTCAGGGAAGAATACGTTATTATGGGGTAAAAGGTTTTGAATTAATTGTAGAAATACCAATGAGAAGAGGAGAGAATAATGGTTAAAATCATGATTGCGGATGATCAGCAGCTCATTCGAGAAAGCTTAAAGATCATCTTAAATTCAGATCCGAGTTTTGAAGTAGTAAAAGTAGTGGGTAGTGGACAAGAAGTAGTGGATGCATTGGAAACAGAAAGTATAGACATTATCTTGATGGATGTGCGTATGCCAAGTATGAGTGGCGTAGAGTGTACTCGTTTGGTAAAAAAGAAGTATCCAAATATAAAGGTCATAATATTAACGACTTTTGATGATGATGAGTATATTTATGATGCATTAAAATATGGAGCGAGTGGATATCTTTTGAAGGGATGTTCTTTAGAAGAGTTGAGTTCGGCTATTCATAATGTTCTAGCTGGGGGAGCCTGTTTCAACCCGAATGTGGCGGGCAAAGTGACACAATTCTTTTCTCAGATGGCAAATTCGAATGAGGAATTTAATTTTGAACATGGAGAAGATGAACATATCGATTTGAGTGATACAGAATGTAAGATCATTGCCCAAATTGGTCATGGTTATTCAAATAAGGAAATTGCGCAAAAATTAGGCTTTAGTGAAGGGACCATTCGTAACTATTTAAGTGTGATTTTGGATAAATTAGATTTAAGAGATCGTACACAATTGGCTATTTGGTATTTATCTAGGGGGAAATAAATAATGGTGAAAAAAAGATTAAGAACTTTTTTGATAGCCATGTTAGTGTGTTGTTTGGTAGGGATATTTTATTGTACGCAAAAACCCGTTGTTTTAACGATTGGCGTATTTGCGGGTAGTAACTGGAATGTGCCAAGTCCAGATAGTGGTAAGATCATTGATAGTGCGATCAAACGGTTTGAAAAAACACATCCGAATGTTCAAGTAAAATATGTCAGTGGTATCTTGAAAGATGACTATTCGGCTTGGCTTTCAAAGGAGGCTCTGGATGGAAAACTTCCTGATGTTTTTATGGTGTTGAGTGATGATCTTTCGACGTATGCCAAAGTAGGCATGTTAGAATCACTAGATGCATACATGCAGACGGATCCTGATTTTAATCAATCGCGATATTTTTCAACGACACTCAATGCAGGTAATATTTATGATCAGCAGTATGCACTCCCTTATGAGAGTTCACCCACATTGATGTTTGTGAATAAAACATTATTAGAAGAGAATGGAATTGAAATACCCAATGTTAATTGGACGTGGGATGATTTCTATGCAATTTGCGAAAAGTTGACTGTGGATACGGATGACGATGGAGAAATTGATCAGTTTGGGGAATATGGATACACTTGGGAGAATGCTCTAAGTTCGAATGGACAGGCGTTGCTTGATGAGAAAAGCATGAAGAGTACTTTGCAGAATGAGGATGTGTATTCGTCCATTGAATTTGTGCGAAAGTTAAATCTTTTAAATCGAGGTCAGAATGTTACAAGTGAAATGTTTGATAAGGGTAAGGTTGCCTTTTGCCCAATGATGTTTAGTGAGTATAGAACATATAAGCCATATCCTTGGAGTGTTAAGAAATATTCAAATTTTGAATGGGAATGTCTTCCGATGCCGGCAGGTCCTAGTGGCTATAATGCTTCACAAATGGATAGCTTGTTATGTGGTATTAGTAAGATGTCTTCTAAGAAAAAGATGGCTTGGGAATTTTTAAAGTTACTTTGTTACGACGAAACAACGCAGGAAAGTTTATTTAAATATTCGCAGGGTGTATCGGTTTTAAAGAATGTCTCGACATCCAAAAATGTGACTAAGTATATTCAAGAAGATGCTCCATTGGATTCAAATTATAATTTGGAATTTTTTGATGATATGATGGAACAAGCAATCACGATAAAAAAACTGGATGGCTATGATCAATTGTATTCGATGGCAGATAGTGAAATTCGAAGAGTCATTGATACAAATGAGGATATTGAGCTGGCAATGCAAAATTTAAATGATGAATTGAATATATTGTTGGAGAAGCAATAACAAAATTAATTATTTATTTAGTGAATAGACCTCTAAATTTTTTAACAATCAAAAAGATTTCAGCAATGGTTAGAAGCTGATGTCTTTTTTTGTATAAATAGCTGCATAGATTTTCAAATATCTTTTATGATAAAAATTTTTTCTTGTGATGTAACCAACAGCATGGAATGCTTTCATCTTGATTTTTGAGCAGTGTCTAGTGATAGTTTTGCAGTAAAGTTCTTTGAAATTAGAATATTTGGTTAGTTTTCATGTGCCTAAAATGGTAAAAAAATCATAAGTGTGTTGTTAAAAAGTGCAAAATATTCCCTAAAATGTGCAAATATAGATATTGTAAACGCTTTCTTAGATTGATAGACTATATGCATAAATCATGATTTAATAACCATCGCTCGCATTTTTTAGAGCAGCAGTAGGTCAGCAAAAGACCAATAAGTATGAATATATTTTTTTGAGTATATTTTAATAAACATTTTTTAAGAGTATGTTATTTTTTTAATTTTCGCGCATTAGATTTAAAAAGTAGAGTTTATTTTTACTTAAATTAAAAGGTTGTTGAAATATATCATATTTATACAAATCCAGTCTATTTTTTGGAGTAGCGTTCTAAAAAATATTTGTATTGGTCTTGAACGCTTTGTTGTCAACTTCCTACTGAAACTTAACTTAAGTTTAGGAGAAGAATAAATGAAAAATAGCCAAAAAGCCTTATTGGCCTCTATGGTTACTTTAAGCCAGGGTGTGACAGCTATGGCTTCACCGGTTCGTGTTTTCGCTAATACTGAACCTGTTCAAACAAAAAATACGACTGTAAAAAAAGAAACTGCAAATGTTCCAAAGAATGGATATACATTTGTGAGTGCTCCAGTTAGTGAGCCTGTTGTAGAAAATAACACAGTCACTATCAACCATGTAAATGGTGAAAAAACTCGTATTACATTTTTAGAAAATAATTTATTCCGTTTAGATATGGAACCAGATGGAAAAGATGAAAGCTTTAAAGAATATGCTACACCTAACGATAGTAATCACACAGGTCGTATTGTTCAACAAAGCGATTCATCAAATGAATATTCAAAACCAACTCCTACAGTTACAAATGATGCAGGAGTATACACAATTGCTGTGAAAGATGGTGTATCTTTAGAAGTATCTAAAGAAGATGCTACAATGACATTAAAACGTGCAGATGGATCTGTTGTTTGGCAAGAATCACAACCCGTACAATATAAAAATGGTAGCACTGTCCAGACTTTTGTAAAAAATAGTGGTGAAAACTTCTTTGGTGGAGGAACTCAAAACGGACGTTTTATCCATACGGGAGAATCTATCAATATTGTTAACGAAAACAACTGGGTAAGTGGCGGCGTTGCTAGTCCAAACCCATTCTTCTGGTCAACAAACGGCTATGGTGTAGTTCGTAATACATTTAAAAAAGGTGTTTATGACTTTGGTAAGAAAAACAGTAACGAAGTAGAAGCAACACATTCAGAAAAACGGTTGGATGCTTATTACTTTGTAGGTGATACACCAGTAAGTGTTTTACAAGGATATTTTAAATTAACAGGAAATCCAGCTTTAATATCAGAAGAATCGTTTTATTTAGGTCACTTTAACTGTTATAACCGTGATGAATGGATCGAAGGTGGAAATACGCCATTAGAAACTGTGAATGATAAAGTAAAATATACAGAAAAAAACAATGGTGGACAAATTAAACAAGGTGGCGTTCTTGAATCATTAAACGGAACGAATGAAACAGATTATAAATTTTCAGCACGTGCTGTAATCGATCAATATGAAAAATATGATATGCAGTTAGGTTACTTCTTACCTAATGATGGATATGGTTGTGGATATGGTACAGACGATGTAAATTTGGATAATAATATCGCAAACTTAAAGAGCTTTACAGACTATGCAAACTCTAAAGGTGTTGGAACAGGTTTATGGACACAATCTTCATTAACACCAGATCCAAATCAGCCAGTGCATTTACAACGTGACTTTGAAAAAGAAGTTTACAATGGTGGAATTCGTACATTAAAAACGGATGTTGCCTGGGTTGGTTCAGGATATGACTTTGGTTTAGATGGAATCAATAAAGCTTATAACATTATTTCCAAAGCAGAAACTAAGAACAGACCAACAATCGTTACGCTTGATGGTTGGGCTGGAACACAAAGATATGGTGGTATCTGGACTGGTGACCAAACAGGTGGAAACTGGGAATATATTCGTTTCCAAATTCCAACATATATTGGTCAAAGTTTAAGTGGTAACCCTAACGTTTCAAGCGACGTTGATGGGATTTTCGGAGGAAGTTCGACTATTCAAGCTCGTGATATTCAATGGAAAACATTCACAACTATGCTTTTAGATATGGATGGTTGGGGAAGTTATCCTAAAAAACCATACGTATTCGGAGATGAAACATCATCAATCAACCGTATGTATTTAAAACTTAGATCTCAATTGATGCCTTACATTTATTCAACTGCATATACTTCTGCAAACTTAGGAGAAGGCAGTGAAAAAGGTAAACCACAAGTTCGTGCAATGTTCTTGGAATTCCCAGAAGATGCGAATACATATAGTAAAAACATGCAATATCAGTTCATGTTTGGTAAGGATTTCTTAGTGGCTCCAGTATATCAAAATACAGCAGCAGATAAGGATGGAAATGATATTAGAAATGGTATCTATTTACCAGATTCAAACCAAGTATGGATCGATTACTTTACAGGAAAACAATATCGTGGTGGAACGACGTTAAATAACTTTGATGCTCCAATTTGGAAAATGCCATTGTTTGTAAAGAATGGTGCAATTATTCCAATGTTTGAAGCGCATAACAATGCTGCGGCTAAAACGGAAACAAACAAAGGTGGAGTGGATAAATCAAAACGTTTAGTTGAATTCTATCCAGACAAAGAATCTGAATATACTCAATATGAAGATGAAGGAAATACAGTAGATAACTCTAACCTTGAAGAAGTTAACTACGGATCAAATGTAACAACTCATTACACAAGTTCTGTAAAAGATGGTAGAGCCGTATTAAGAGCAGAAGCAAGTCAGGGTAGCTACAACGGATATGATGCAAATAAAGAAACTACATTTATTGTAAATGTAAGTAAAAAGCCTACGGCATTAACAGGAAAAGTTGGATCTTCAAAGGTTGAATTAAAAGAAGTTAAATCTCAAGAAGAATTCGATAATGCAACAGGAAATGTATATTTCTACAATAAAGAGCCTAATTTAAACAAATTTGCGACAGAGGGTTCAGAATTTGCAAAGACTGAAATCAAAACAACTCCTAAATTGTATGTAAAATTCGAAAAGACAAATGTAAGCTCAAATGGAATCGAATTAACAGTAGATGGATTTGTGAATGATGGAAATTTAGATAAAGATGAATTAAATGAAAATCTTCAAACTCCTGCTAACTTTAAAGCAGACGAAGAAAACATTACTCCAACAACAATTCCTTTGAAATGGGATGCAGTTAGTGATGCGACTGAATATGAAGTAGAAACAGATGGAATGATTCAATCTGGAATTACAGAAACAAGTTATACGCATACAGATCTTGAATATCACTCTAAACATACATATCGTGTGCGTTCAAGAAATAAAGATGGGTATTCAAAATGGAGTGATCCAATCGAAGTGGAATCTGCACTAGATCCATATCGTAATGTACCAAAAGATATTAAAGTATCTTGGGATTATGGTGATGCATGGGGTAAATTGAGTAACATTTTAGACTTTGATTATGGTACATTCTTCCACTCAACAAATTCAGTGACTGAAGATCAAGGATTGATCTATGATTTGAAGAAAGTTTACGATTTAGAGCGTATTGACTATACTCCTCGTAGTGACAATAAGGGAAATGGTACTGTACAGAGAATGGATGTTTATACATCTATTGATGGTGTAAACTGGACATTATCATATGATTCAAGTAAACAAAAATCAGATTGGACATACTCTAAAGATATGTCAGATTTAGATACTAAGACTATCGATATGACAGGAACATCAGCTCGTTATATCAAATATGTTGTTAAGAAGTCAAACGGTGGATTCTTCTCAGCTGCAGAACTTCAACCATATATTGTAGATGGAAGTGAAGGATACGTTATTGGAGATACTAACAATGATGGTGTTATCGATGAAAATGATGCTACACAAATTGAAAACTATGTAGGTCTAGAAGATGGCGATCCAACTTGGGATCAGGTAAAACGTTCAGATTACAACAAAAATGGTTACTATGATGCGCAAGATATCACTCAAACAATGGTTCATTTAGATGGTGGAGTAAAAACACCTTCAAAAGCTCCAAATGGCTCTTTGATTACATCATTAGATAAGACTGATTATGCTGCAGGTGAAACAGTTACATTAACTATTTCAGGTGTAGATATGAAGAATGTTTACTCTATTGGTGGAAAAATTGGTTATAACTCAGATGATTTAACTTTCAAAGGCACATCAGCTACATTAGCTACGGCTAATATGAGAGAATATAAATTTGATCGTATAGCTTATAAGAAATCTGAAAACAATGCTGCAGTTAATAGAAATATAAACTTCACATATACAAATAGTGGAAGTAAGAAATCTATTTCAGGTACAAAAGATGTTGTAACAGTAACCTTTACTGCAAAACGCGATATTTCTTTAACACCAGACTATTTCAATGCTTCTGAATACATGTTTGTAAGTAACAACTTGAATGCAATTAATCCAACTGTTGCTAGTGAAGATATTAAAACTCCAGATGTTACAGTTTCACAAATCAAAGTACAGAGTGTACAAGGTCAAGATGAAAGTGTATTACAATCCGGAATGGGTGTAGATAAGTTGATTGATGGTAAATGGGGTGCAGATGCAAACCGTTTCGAATTCAAATGGGGAAATAATGGAGATGAAGTTCCTGCAAGAGTTCCTTATTGGGTATTATTCAACTTTGATGGGCAAAAAACAATCACAGACATGACTATTCGTGTTCGTGTAGATGGCACAAATATTAATACAGGCGCATTAAAAGACTTTGAATTGTATGCAGTTAATGGCGAAGAAGAAACAAAAATTGGAGATTATTCTATTACAGAAGTAGATTCTAAACAAGGTTTCAACATTCATTTTGATGCACCAGTGCAAGCTGAAAAAATCAAATTAAATGCAATGAACAGTCAAAATGGAATTGAATACAAATTAAATATTGATGAAGTAGAATTCTATCAAAATGAAGCTACTTATGCAGAAGATATTGTATTCGATGAAAACAATGTTTCTACAATAGGTGTAGGTCAATTAAAAGCATTTAAAGCTACAGTACTTCCAGAAAATGTAACAAACGGATTGTATTCTGTTGAAAGTGATAAACCAGAAGTTGTTTCAGTCATTCGTACAGTCGATGGTGATCACTACAACTATACTTTATATGCGAAAAAACAAGGGAAAGCTGTATTGACAATTACTTCAAATAGTACAAATAAAGAAGGCAAAAAAATTACGAAGACATTTGAAATCAATGTAGTGGCTGGTCAAGTTGTTGTCGATGATTTGAAAGCGCAATTAGATGAAGCAAATAAAGCTATCGAAAACAAGAATCTGTATACAACGGCTTCTATTGATGCATTAAAAGCAGCAGTTATAAATGCAGAATCTGTATTAAAAGATAAAGATGCGACACAAACAGAAGTGAATGCACAAACAATTAATTTATTCAAAGCAATTCAGGCTCTAGAATATAAGGGCTCTAATGAAGGACAACCAGATTGTGAAACTGAAATCACAATTGATCCAGCTAAAGTAACGGCTACTTCTGAAGCAACAATTGATGGCGATGTAGTTAAAAATGCATTTGATGGTGATACATCTACAAAATGGCATTCAAACTACGACGGACAACATCCACTTCCACAAGGCGTAACTATGGATTTAGGTGCAGAATATGATGTTCAACAATTGAACTATCTTCCTCGTCAAAATGATTACAATGGTGATATCACAAAATATATGGTTGAAACTAGTTTGGATGGTAAGGAATTCAAGACTGTTGTCGTTGGAACATTTGAACATGATGGAACTATGTTAGTCGATAAGGGTGAATTCAAGAAGGTTAAATTTGATGCAACCAAAGCTCGTTATGTTCGTTTTACAGCATTAGAATCTTTAGGTACTGAAGCAAATCAATGGGCTGCTGCTGCTGAAATCAAATTGTTTGGAGCATTGCATGAAGAAGCAATTCCTGCAACAAGTATTACGTTGGATAAAACAGAAGTAACATTAAATGTTAATGAAACAGTGCAAGTGAAGGCTACTCTTTCTCCAACTGAAACAACAGATGTTGTGACTTGGTCAAGTGAGGATGAATCAATTGCCAAAGTGGATGCAACTGGAAAAATTATAGCTGTTGCCAATGGGACAGTAAACATCATTGCGAAAGCAAATGATCAAGTTCAAGCTACAGTTACAGTTACTGTAAATGCTCCAGGTCAAGCTCAATTACAACAATTGATTGATGAAGCAAAAGAAGTAAAATATGAAAATGCTGTTCTTCAAGATGCATTGACAAAGGCGATTGCAAAAGCTACAAATGCATTAAATGATGATGAACAAGAATTACAAATGGCTTACTATGAACTTGCTGCTGAAATGTCAGAATTAGAACTTATTCAAAATAATCTTGATGAGTTGAACGGATTTGTTCAATTGGATGATTCTTTATATGTTAAAGATGACGCATTTACTCTTTTCAAAAATAAGGTTGAAATTGCTAAGAATTTAATGGCTGATCCAATCAATAAAAAAGAATTATTAAAACCTCAAATCAAAGACTTAAGCGATACTTACAAGTTATTAACTAAGTTGAATAGAGAAAAATTGACTGCAGCAATTGAATTGGCAGAACGAGTAAAAACTCAAGATTGTGTAGATAATGAAGAATTGACTGCGTTTAAGGATGCTTTAGAAGCTGCTAAGACTGCTGATCCTGCAAATAATGAAGAAATTGATGCATTAGTTAATGCATTATTAGATGCACAGGCAAATCTAAAATACAAACAAAATGGTTTAACTACACAAGATCAAAGAGATTCTATCCAATACGCAATAGATATCTTAAAAGGATTGAGCATAGAAGATTACAGTAAAGAAGATCAAGAAACTATCAAAGCTGCAATCGCAAAAGGTGAAGAAGCATTGGCTAATCCAGAATTAGATCGTGATGATGCTAACCAAGTAATCAAACAACTTGTTAAAGCGTTGGCTGTTAAACCTAATGCACCTACTACTCCAGATAAACCTGGAACAGGAAGTGGAACAGAGACTAAGCCAGGAACAGGAAGTGGAACAGAAACTAAGCCAGGAACAGGTAGTGGATCAACAACTACAAAACCTGGATCAGGAACTACAACAACTGTAAATCCTAGCAAGGGACAATCTAACGCAAATACAGGCGTTGAAAATAAAGCTGGATTGTTCGGATCATTAGGTGTTGGTGCTGCTTCTCTTGCAGGTATCGCAACGATCTTTTATCGTAAGCACGAAAATGGAAAAGGCTTAAAAAAAGTAAAAAATAAGAAGTAATCTGTAATATATTCTCCTATATTCGGAGAATATATTCTTTAAAGTAAGGTGTTGTATATGAAGTGTATTAAAAAAATAATTGTTTTACTTATGACATTTGTGATGATTACTGGATGTCAAACACATCAAGAATCATCAAAACCAGGTACAATCAAAGAAATCAACATTGATAAGATGGTGGAAAAATTTGATAATGAGGATACGTTTGTGGTGATGATTACACAAACAGATTGTGGTTACTGTAAAGATTTTCATGAACTATTGGATAACTGGCTACCTACACATAACCTAACTATCTATGAAGTTAACTTAGATCATGAAGAGAATGCGACTCCTAATGACAATTTGGCAAGGATACGTCCTTATTTTTCAAATTTTAAATATACGCCTTCTGTATATTATGTAAAAGATGGAGAGTTCGTTTCTGATTTGAATCCTCAAGTACAAACAATCACTGAATCTATGTTGAATCAATGGATCAAACAAAACAACATTTTATAACGTAAAGGGCATAGTTTTGGCTATGCCTTTTTGGAGGTATTGAGTTGAAGAAAAAATGTAAAAGATTATTATGTGTATTTTTAACACTAATCATGGTGTGTATGACACCTTATCATGTATATGCCAAATCAGATAATACAGTAGATGTTTATCCATACATTAAAAAGGCGGTTAATAAACTTGATAAACTAAATTCTTTTAAATATACAGTAGCCGATGTGTATGGAGATGGGGAAGAGTTGCGTTGTACTATTTATAATGGGGAAACACCAAGTCAATATATAGAAGTTATTAATAATTATCCAATGGATGATGGTAGTGGAGAAGTTTGTTTTAAATATATAAAGCATGACAATAATGAGTGGGCTTATGTGATTAGTGAAGAAAATTTTAAAAAGAATTTAGATTCTATTCCATTTGATAATTGGACAACAACACATCAAGATGAAGATGGAAATGTGGCAGACATTCCAAGTTTAGGTAAATCGGGCTATCGTGCGATGATATTATATGAATTGGTTGATGAAGAAAAATATTTTGCGGATCTTACCAATGAGTATGTAAAAGAGCATAAAGATGAATTAGGTGATGTGGATATTTGGACGAAGAGTTTTAATAAAGAAGCAAAAAAATTTCGAAAAGCTTGTAAAAAGGGTGTCATCACAAAAACAAAAAAGGGAAAATTATATACTGTATTGATGAAGTCGGGGAATCAAACGATTAATTTTTCTTTTAATGTAGATAAAAAAGGAAGATTGACTTCTTATTTAGTGAATAATGTTGTAAATTATGAGTTTTATGGGTTTAAATAAACATAGATTTTATTATGGACTTAGATGACGTTTTGTTGTCTAAGTCTTTTTTTGTTAAAAGTGACATTTGTCATCTAAAAGTGGTGACATATGGAAATTGAAAAGGTTTTCATATGGGTTATAATGAATGTGTATTCTATGTGATGCTCATGTTCAAAAGTCGCATAAATATGTGAAATTATGTGTAATAACACTTGAAAACGCTAACATGTTTATTATAAAATATGAGTAAGTAAGAAACGCGGAGGAAAAATAATGAAATATGTAGTTATGGTAAGTCATGGTGAATTTGCACCAGGATTACACAGTGCCGTTAAAATGATGACGGGAGATCGTGAAGATGTATTGTCTACAAGCTTAAAGGACGGAATGAGCGCAGACGAATTCGCATCTAACTTTGCTGAATTGATCAAAGATTTCAAAGCAGATGACCAAGTCATTTTATTAGCTGATATTTTGAGTGGATCTCCATTCACGAACGCATTGAATGTATTGGATCAAAAAGGATTGCTACAAAATACTTTAGTAATTGCTGGTATGAATATGCCTCTTGCAATCACTGCTGTATTAATGAAAGACAACTTTGATAATGTACAAGATTTAAAAGACACATTATTAAACGAAGGTCGTACAGGATTAACTGATTTTACAGTTGCTTCTGATGATGATGACGAAGATCTATAGGATTTGGCTATAACGCATATAGCGAAGGCATAAACAGAATAAAGGAGGACATATAATGATTAGTTTTATTCGTGTTGATGATCGTATTATCCACGGTCAGATTGTTACAAGATGGTCTAAAGAATACCCTTGTGATGGGATTATCGCAGTTAACGACAAAGCTGCAACTACACCTGTATTGACACAGTCATTCAAGGCTAGTACAGACAAGAAAGTATTTGTTTGGACAAAGGAACACTGGAGAGAAAAAGCAGAAACAGTTAAGAATTCTAATAAAAAATATTTCTTAATTACTAAAAATCCAGTGGATATGAAAGAATTGTTAGTAGACGATGGATTCGTACCTAACGATGTTAAAACCGTAGTTATCGGACCATGCAATGATCGTCCGGGAGCTACAAAATTAGGTCAAAACCAGTCAATTACTCAAGAAGAAGCTGAAGCATGCGAAGCTTTGACAAACGCTGGTTACACAGTATTATTTGCGTTATTAAAAGAAACTGCAATTGGTACTTGGGATAAATTTAGATCTAAATTTGGTTACTAATAGTGGGAATAGTAAACAGATTGAGATAAATAAAAGAAAAAGGAGAGATTTATAATGAGTTGGTTACAAGCAATTTTAATCGGACTTATGAGTTGTACAGCAGCTAGTACTATCGCTTGCTTAGGTACAACAGTAGGTAACTACACTTTGAACCGTCCTTTGGTTGCATCATTATTCGTAGGTTTGATCCTAGGTGATGTATCTGGATGTATTCAAATTGGTATTCCAATGCAGGTAATGTGGATCGCATTGGTTACACCTGGTGGAACAGTCGCATCTGACTTACGTGCCGTAAGTTACATTGGTATTCCATTGGCTTATGTTGGAGCAAAAGCTGCTGGTATGGATTTTGGAGGAACTGATGCTCGTGGTTTAGCATCTAGTATCTCAGCCATGACTGGTGTAATCGGTATTACTTTATTCTACGGAACAGCTATGATGAACCTTATTTGGCAACACTGGGGCTGGGCTCAATTGGATAAAGGAAACTTAGATTGTTTAGGAAAAGTTGATGTTGTTCTCCCACTAATTTCACACTTTGTATTATCATTCTTGCCAGTTACTTTACTTTGCTACTATGGATCTGGAGCCGTAGCTGAATTGTTCCAGAGCTTAAATACTGAAGTATGGTATGTAAAAGCCATCTTATCAGTAGGATCAGTACTTCCTGCAGTAGGTATTGGTATCTTGTTAAAATCAGTAGTATCTAAGACTTCTGACTTGATTTACTTCATGTTCGGATTCGCTTTAGCTGCTTCTATGGGATTAACATTAATTGCTGCTACAGTTGTTGGTGGTGTATTCGCATTGATTAACTACCAAATGACAATGATGAAAGCTACAGGTGCTGTTGGTGGTGCATCTACAGACTATGATGACGAGGAGGACATTTAATTATGAAAAAGATTTCTAAGAAAACATTAAATAGTTCTTTCTGGCGTTGGTGGTATGGAAACTTAACATGTTTCTCACACGAACACATGCAGACATTTGGTTACATGTGGTCAATGCTTCCAATTATTAAGGAATTATATCCTACTCGCGAAGAACAATCAGAAAAAATGACTACTTACTACCCATTCTTCAATACTGAACCTCAGATTGGATCAATCGTAGTTGGTATCACAGCTGGTTTGGAAGAAGCTCGTGCAAATGGAGCTGAAGGAATCGATGATGAAATGATTAACGGTATCCGTGCAGGTCTAATGGGACCTTTGGCTGGTATTGGTGACTCATTGATCGTTGGTACTTACATTCCTATCTTATTAGGTATTGCATTAGGTTTCGCAGAAGGTGGATCACCTTTAGGACCTTTATTCTATATCATCGTATGGAACGCAACTTCAATTTGGTTCCAAAAATTCGTATACTTCAAAGGTTATGAATTAGGTGGTAGTGCTGTTGAATTGTTAGTAGGACAAAAAGCAACTGCGTTCCGTGAATCCGTATTGGTTATGGGACAAGTTATCGTTGGTGCGATGGCAGCTTCTTGGGTATCAATTTCAACTAACTATGTAATTGCACAGGCTTATGATGCAGAAACTGGTAAATTAACAGACGTAACATTAGGATCTAAATTAGATGGAGCTTTCCCTAAGATCTTAACAATGTTATTCGTATTGTTTGCTTGGTGGTTGATGGCTAAGAAAAACATTACTCCAATTAAAGTATTGTTATTGTTCGTAGTTATCGGATTCGTAGGATCTGTTGTAGGATTCTTAGGATAATCACTTAAGACAATTAAAGGCGGGCTTAACTTGTTAGGCCTGTCTTTTTTTCTTATAATATAATAAGTATATGTATATTTGAAAAGGAGCGTTAATTATGAGTTTGAGCCGCAAAGAAAGAGATCAGCTTGCAGAAATCATCCAAAGAGAAAATGAAATGGTATTAAAAGTGGGAAGAATGGTCAGAAATGCTTTTATTCTTACACTTGCTTTTGCTGCCGTAACATACTGGGGATGGTCAGGAATGACCGATCCAATGTTTCCTAATATTCCTATGAGCGTACGCAATGTAGCTAAATGGATTGCTTTGATTGGTTTGATTTTATCGAGTTTATTTACTGTTTTAGGATTTATATCTCATAGAAATGGAAAGAAAAGTGTATTAAAGAAGATTGATTTGTACGAAGAAAAGTAAAGGTTTGTATATTTTAGTTTAATACAATTTAATTTTAACTAAAAACAACAATAAATGTGTCAATTATACACATAATTTCACACAATATAACTATACCTATCACTTTATTCTTTAGTAATATATTATTGAGCCAAAGATAGTGGCTCACTTCATAATCAAATTCCCTTTCTTAAAACTTTCTTGAGGAGCCCCGCTAAAGGGGCTTTTCATTTGCCTTTTTGAAAGTTGGACATACAAATAGTAGTTGCGATATAATAATATGGATGAAAGAAGTGTAGTTTTTATGGAAGATAAAATACGAATTATAATGTATTCAAGTGCAGATAAAGTGGATGGCCAAGGTGTGGGCAGTGCCTACGAAGAACAGGTCAATCTAATTAAAGAAGGGGCTAACGATATCTTTGAAGTGGGTATCAACAACTGGATCAAAACACCAGATATTCAACATTTCCATACAGTAGATCCTACTTTCTATGTGAAGATGCAAAATCATAGAGCTGCTAACATTGCCTATTGTCATTTTTTACCGGATACTTTAGAAGGTAGCTTAAAAATTCCGGCACCTTTATTGAATGTATTTCGTTCTTATTTGATTCAATTCTATAAGAGTGCGGATCGCTTGGTCGTTGTAAATCCTAGTTTTATTGATGCGTTAGTCGCATATGGGATTGATCGAGAAAGAATTTACTATATTCCTAACTATGTATCTAAGGAAAAATTTTATCGTAAATCCGATGATGAGTGTGCTTCCATTCGCAAAAAGTATGGTATAGACAAAGATGCTTTTGTGGTATTGGGTGCAGGACAGGTACAAACACGTAAGGGTGTACTTGATTTTGTGAATGTTGCCAAACAAATGCCGGACGTCCAATTCGTATGGGCTGGAGGCTTTTCTTTTGGACGTATTACCGATGGATATGAAGAATTGAAGAAGTTGCAGGAAAATCCACCTGAAAACTGTAAATTCTTAGGGATTGTTCCTAGAGAAGAAATGGTGGATCTATATAATATAGCGAATGTGCTTTTTGTGCCAAGCTATAATGAATTATTTCCAATGACGATTTTAGAAGCGGTGAACTTACATGTTCCATTGGTGCTTCGTGATTTGGATTTATATAAAGATATCTTATTTGATCGTTATATGCATGCCGATAATAATGAGGGTTTTAAAAATTGTCTGTTAAAATTGAAAAATGATTCAGATGTATATGTGAAGTATCAAAATGAGAGTCGTTTATTGAGTGAATTCTATTCGAAAGAACATGTATTGAATATGTGGAGAGAATTCTATTTGAGTGCTTATAAGGATAAACAAGAGGAATTATTAAATAAGAAAAAATAGGGGTTTTTATGAAAAAACAGAAGTACGTACTAAATCTGTTGCTTATTCTTGCTTTAACGGGATTTGCCCTGTGGTTTGCGCTAAAGGATAATTTTCATCAGGTTTTAAAGTGCATTTCACAAATGAATCTGTTAAGCCTTGTCATAGTCTTATTGTGGGGTGTTCTTTTTACGGCGGTCTGGGGATTTGTATACTACGTATTAGGTAGAAAGTATACGGATCATTATACGGCGGGTGAAGGGATTCTAGTGGCCTTTATTGGTTCTTTCTTTTCGGGGATTACTCCGAGTAGTACGGGTGGACAGTTTGTTCAGGCCTATATTATGAAAAAGCAAGGAATCAAAGTGAGCGATGGGGCTAGCTTGTTGTGGGCTGATTTCATTATTTATCAGACAACAATGATGATTTATGTTTCGATTCTGTTTCTCTTGCGTTTTGCGTATTACAGTGCTCAATCCGCATGGTTCAATATTATATTGTTGGGCTATATCATCAATGCAGTGGTTGTTGTAGCGTTATATACGATTGCGTTATTTCCTAGTATTTATATCAAGCTTTCGCGTATTTTAGTTAAGGTATTAACGAAACTGCATATTTTAAAGAATCCAGAAAAGACATTGGATTCTTGGACTCTACAAGTCACGAGTTTTACTCGTGAAATCAAGGTGCTAGCCAAAGATAAGAAGAGTATCTTACTTTGTGTATGTGTTAATGTGGTGCGTTTATCACTCTATTATTCTTTACCTTTTGTGATTGCGCTAGCCCTACATATTCCGTTGAAGATGAATGAATTGATTGATGTCATGGCCCTATCTAGTTTTGTGACGATGGCCAATAATTTTATTCCAATTCCCGGAGCAAGTGGTGGTACGGAAGTTGTCTTTTCATTGTTGTTTAGTGGCATGATGAAAAATTTAACGGGTGCGGTTTTAGTATTGTGGCGTTTTTCTACGTATCACATAGTGCTGATTATAGGTGGAGTTTTATTTGTGTTTGTGAAGAATCATTATGAGAGAAAAGAGAGTAAAATCAATTTAGAAGGGATGTAGTATATGCGAATCGGACTATTTACAGATGCATATTTACCGGATATTAATGGGGTTGTTTCAAGTGTGGCAACCCTTAAACACGCTTTAGAAGAGCTGGGGCATACGGTATTTATTATTACGAATCATAAGGGGACAAAGATTGTAGAAGATGAGAATGGTCATATTCTTCGTTTGCCGGGTTTTGAAATCAAGAAGTTTTATGGTTATAAGATGTCGAGTCCACTACAGTTTAGTGCGGATGCCTACATTGAAAGAATGGACTTGGATGTCATTCATATTCAGACGGAAGCGGGTGTAGGTATGTTTGGTCGTCAGATGGCGAAGGCTTTGCACATTCCTATTGTATACACGTATCATACAATGTATGAGGATTATACGCATTATTTTAATCCGCTTGATTTTGATTCGGTTGAAAAATTAGGGAAGAGTGTGATTCGTACGTTTTCTCGTGTCATGTCCAATGGTTCGCAAGCAGTGATTGCACCGAGTGAAAAGACGAAGCAGGCTTTATTGCAGTATGGTGTAATGGCACCTATTTATATCGTTCCGACAGGTTTGGATTTGTCGGAGTATGATCGTAAAAATTTAGATGAAAATAGAGTTCAAAGTATTCGTGAAGAGTTAGGTTTTACAAGTGAAGATCATATTGTGGTCTTTGTAGGGCGTATTGCCAAAGAGAAGGCAATCGAAATTCCGATTGAGGCGATTAGTAAGAATGCAGATCCACATCTACATTTAGTCATTGTGGGTGGTGGTACGGATATGGAGTATTATCAGGATTTGGCTAAGAAGTATAATGTTTCGGATCGTGTGCATTTTACGGGTAAGATTCCTAAGGAAAATATTGCCTATTATTATGCGGCTTTCGATTGTTTTGTATCCGCTAGTTTATCGGAAACACAAGGGATGACATATATTGAGGCTTTAGCGAGTGGCCTATTAGTGTTTGGTCGTCGTGATGAGGTGTTGAAGGATTTGGTGGATGAAGGCAGGTCTGGATATTATTTTGATGATGCCAATGAGCTAAGTCAAAAGTGGGATGTTTTCTTTAGTAAATCCAAAGTGGAAAGAGATGCATTAAGAGCGTATTGTATTTCTAAAACAGCGCCATATACAGAGAGTATGTTTGCGCATAAGGCTTTGAGTGTTTATAATCAGGCGATTGATGATTATAAGCGTGCCTATCATGTGGAACGAATTCGTATGGTGGATGATTTTGTTCGTTTAACTGTGATGCGTGATTGCGATAATGAACCAGTCAAAGTAATGATTCCAACGGATGATTTCTTTGATTTAAAGATCACAAAGGATACAATGTTAGATGCATATTTGATTGACAATTATTTGGATATGCAGTTATTCTATAAGGCGTTTGAGTTAATGAAGAAGCGTGTTTTCTCAAATGATTATACGTCGTATCAAATGGTGCAATATGGAAAGAAATATTTGGGTCTAGATGAAGATCAGGCTTTGGATATTATTCATGAATTTATGGAACGTCATTGGATTGACGATAAGGAGTATGCCTTTGATAAGGCGCAGGCTTGGCATTCGTATGGTCAGCCTAAAATGCAGATTTGTCAAAAGCTAAAAAGAGCGGGCATCGTGGATGATGTCATCGAGGATGCTTTGGCAAGTTTGGATGTGGAAACAGAGCGTAGTAATGCGATCAAATTGGCTCGTCGTTTAGCGCATTCGCTAAAAGAGCAGTCGAGTCGCATGCAAAGGCAGACGCTAGTGAATAAGTTAGTGACGAAGGGATATTCGTTTGAATTGGCGAAACAAGTGTCGGAGTCGATTGAACTGGATGAAAATGATGATGAGGCATTACAAAGAACGATTGCGAAAGCGAAACGTTTATATGCGACGTTTGATCAGCCTAAGCGTAATCAGAAGATTCAGACGTATTGTGTTCGTAAAGGATTTAATATATCAGCTATAAAAGAGGTTTTGGAAGGGGAAAGTGAATGAGAATTAATGAGATTACTCAGGAACAAAAAGTAAATATTAAGTGTTTGATTTCAAAGTGTGACAAAGGAAAAACCGTGAAAGATACTCCTTATTTGTCTTTGATTTTAGAGGATGCAACGGGTGTATTGGATGCGAAATTTTGGAATTTAACGAATGCGCAGATTGAGCAGTATAAGGCGGGTCAGATTGTTGAGATATTTGGGGATTCGATCATTCATAGAAATGCCGTTCAGTTAAGAGTGAGAAAAATGGTGGTCTTAGAAGGCGAAGATATTTCGGATTATGTAAGATTAGCGCCTATGTCTCGTACTGAAATGGAAGAAGAAGTAAAGACTTTGATGAATGAGATCACGGACTCAAATCTATATTGTGTGGTTGAAGAAGTATTAGAAGAAACGAAGGATTTATTCTATACATATCCGGCGGCCACAAGAAATCATCATAATTTTGTGGGAGGACTTGCCTATCATTCAATTAGTATGGCGCGTGTAGGACTAGATATTTGTCGCCAATATCCATTCTTGGATAAGGGGTTATTGGTTGCGGGTATTTTGATGCATGATGTTGGAAAGATTGATGAGCTGAGTGGTCCAGTTCTTCCTGAATATACAAATGAGGGGAATTTGTTGGGGCACATTAGTATTATGAATAATCGTTTGGATCGTGTGGCTGAAAAGCTGGGTGTAAACGATAAAGAGTGTGTTTTATTGTTGAAGCATATGGTTTTGGCGCATCATGGAAAGATGGAGTTTGGATCTCCTGTCCTTCCTATGATTCCAGAAGCGGAAGTGTTAACTTTATTAGATAATCTAGATGCGCGTATGTATATGATGAAACAGAGTTTAGATACAACGCAGCCAGGTCACTTTGGTCCTCGTGTCTTTGCGTTAGAAGGTCGTATGATTTATCATCGAAAAGGAGAGAATCAAGAATGAAGATAGGTTTTGTATCATTGGGATGTTGTAAAAACTTAGTGGATTCTGAACAGATCATGGGTATGATCAAGAGGGGTGGTCATGAAATTGTGGCCAATCCTAAGGATGCACAGGCTATTATTGTGAATACTTGTGGCTTTATTGAGAGTGCCAAAGAGGAGAGTATCAATGCGATTTTCAAGATGGCTCAATATAAAGAGAGAAACTTAGAGAAGTTGATTGTGTGTGGTTGTTTGGCTCAAAGATATACAGAGACTTTAAGGGAAGAGATTCCTGAAATTGATGCGGTTATCCCAATTCGTGAGTATGATACTTTGGCTAGTCAGCTACAGAAGTTATTAGGTTCAGATACATTATTGGATAAGGCAGAACGTGTGATTACGGGAAATCCTTGGCAGGCGTATGTAAAGATTAGTGATGGTTGTTCAAATCGTTGTGCGTATTGTGCAATTCCTTTGATTCGTGGAGATCAAAAGTCTCGTACAATTGAGGATATTATGGAAGAGGTCAACTATTTGGCAAGTGTGGGTGTGAAAGAATTAACTTTGATTGCCCAAGATACAACGAAGTATGGTTTGGATAATTATGGCGAATTGATGCTTCCTGAATTACTACGTCAAGTATCTAAAGTAGAGGGGCTTCATTGGATTCGTGTTCTGTATATGTATCCAGATGAAATTGTGGATGATGTATTGCTGGCTATGAGTGAGAGTGAAAAAATTGTTCCTTATTTTGATATTCCTATGCAGCATGCGAACAATCGTTTGTTGAAATTAATGAATCGTAGAGGACCAAAAGAGGATGTATTAAAGGTTGTGGATAAGATTCATACAATGTTTCCAAATGCGACTTTGCGTACAACTATGATTGTTGGTTTCCCTACAGAAACGGAAGAAGAGTTTGAAGAACTTGTGGATTTCATTAAGGAAATTAAGTGGGATCGTATGGGTGCTTTCGCATATTCGAAGGAAGAAGATACACCTGCTTATGATATGGATGGTCAGATTGATGAAGAGATTCAAAATGAGCGTTTGGCTAGATTGATGGCGGTGCAGGAAGAGATTTCAAAAGAAAAGAATCAGGAAAAGATTGGTAGGGTCATTGAAGTTCTTGTTGAGGAAAAAGAAGGTTTGGTCGATCGTTATCGTGGAAGAAGTGCTGCGGATGCACCGGATGAAGTGGATGGTCAGGTCATCTTTACAAGTGATGAACCATTGGAGTTGGGTTCTTTCGTGAAGGTGAAGATTACAGGTGCCAAATCTTATGATGTTTACGGTACATGTGTAAGCGAATAGTTGGATTGGATCCCATTGTATTTGAGGATTCGAGAATATTGATTGTGGGTTCTATGCCAAGTGCAATTAGTTTGAAGGAACAGATGTATTATGCGAATAAAAATAATCGGTTTTGGAAGATATTAAAAGAAATCTTTCAAACAGAAGACAAGATTGAATTATTAAAAGCATCGCATATTGCACTTTGGGATATTTGTCATTCGTGTATAAGAAAGACGAGTGCGGATAGTGAAATCAAAGATATTGAGCCAAATGATATACAGGGATTGTTGGATAGATATAAGAATATTGAGAAGGTAATTTGTAATGGAAGGACAAGTCATAATACAATGCAGAAGTATTTTCCGAATATTGAAACGGTATATTGTCCTTCGACTTCAAGTGCCAATGCACAATTTTCGTTAGAACAATTGATTGAAATATATAAGAAGGAGTTTTATGAATAAACTATATTGGGCAAAAGTAAAGGCGGATGCGAAGGTTCCGCAAAAGCGTTATGAAGATGCAGGGTATGATTTATATCCTTGTTTTGAAGAAGATTATATGGTGATTGAGCCTCATGAAACGAAGTTAGTTCCATTGGGTGTAGCAAGTGCATTTGATCCAGAGTTTGTGATGATTTTAAAAGAACGTGGTTCAACTGGAACAAAGGGGATTGCACAAAGAAGTGGCGTGATTGATTCGGGTTATCGTGGAGAATATATGGCTCCAGTTACAAATTTGAATACAAAGCGTGTGGTTATTAAAAAGCAAGATGTAGAGTATAAGGAAGATGCAATTATTTATCCTTATGAAAAAGCGATTTGTCAGGGTGTATTATTGCGTATGCCTCAATTAGAAAGTGAAGAAATTTCTTTTGAGGAACTTCAGTCTATGGAATCTGAGAGAATGGCTGGAAAACTAGGAAGTTCAGGAAAATAGTGAAATGGATCTATTGTCATAAGGACAATAGATCTTTTTTTACGCTTTTGGCTTTAGCCAGTTGAGTGCGAAGTACGAAACGACAAAACCACCTGCTATGCGGGTGGTATCAAAAAAATGTTATACAAAATAATCAC
>NZ_JAJDMK010000287.1:0-264 GCF_020593575.1 Holdemanella sp. DFI.5.55 | reverse complement strand
TGATAAAATCCTTGATACCTAGATCTATACCTGTTTCATTATATGTTAGTGGAAATAATACTTCCTCTACATCCGTATAACATAATGAAACATAATACTTTCCACTTGGTACTTGTGATACCGTTGCACTCAGTAGTCTTCCTTTAGGTGCTCGTGTTTTCTTTATCTTTACAAGACCAATCTTAGGAAGCTTGACCTTATTTTCATAGAGTTCAATATTTCCATTCGTATATTTCGTTGTATACGAATAACGATGTGTCTTCT
>NZ_JAJDMK010000286.1:0-264 GCF_020593575.1 Holdemanella sp. DFI.5.55 | reverse complement strand
AGGGTTTAATTGTAAGAGCAAGAAAAAAGGATAATGAAGCAATTGCTGAGATTATTCAATTATCAGAAAGGAAAGCATATTTTATTGCTTATAAAGTAGTCAATAATGAGGCTACTGCTAAAGATATTGTACAGGAAGCGTATATTCAAGCTTTTCAGAAACTGGATCAATTGAGTGATGATTCTAAGTTTGAGAGTTGGTTCAATCAAATTGTTTCGCATAAGGCATTGGATTATACAAAATCTAAACAAGGTAAGAATAAGC
>NZ_JAJDMK010000285.1:0-265 GCF_020593575.1 Holdemanella sp. DFI.5.55 | reverse complement strand
CATTGCTATTGTCGCATGGAGCATTGCGATGGTGCTCGGAAGTATTCTCGGCATCATGCGTACCTTGCCCAATAAAACTGCACGTACTATTGGTACAGCCTATGTCACCATTTTCCGTAATGTGCCCTTACTGATTCAATTATTTATCTGGTTTTATGTGGTTCCCAACTTTTTACCCAGCGCTATTCATGATTGGTGGATTAATGACTTAAGTGCCAACACCACAGCACTGATTTCTGCCAGTGTCGGTCTTGGACTCTTTACC
>NZ_JAJDMK010000284.1:0-265 GCF_020593575.1 Holdemanella sp. DFI.5.55 | reverse complement strand
AGCAGGCCAACGCGGAAATTTACTCGGTTTCAGAAGACACTGAATTCGTTCACAAGGCCTGGGCTGAAGCATCTGAAAAAATCGGCAAGATCAAGTATCACATGTTGGCCGACCCAGCCGGTAAATTGGCACGCATGTTTGATGTTTTAAACGAAGATGAAGGTCAAGCCTACCGTGGCGTGTTCATTGTTGACCCAGATGGCAAGATTCAGTCATACACGATCAATAACATGGGGATTGGTCGTTCCGCCGAGGAGATTCTGCG
>NZ_JAJDMK010000283.1:0-265 GCF_020593575.1 Holdemanella sp. DFI.5.55 | reverse complement strand
ATCCAGCTCGGCAATCAGTACTTTGGTATTAGCTGGAACGTTCTTCAGCCCACACATTTCAGCAATATCATTTGCAGAACGACCAGCAATCGGGCCACGGACCTGGTGCCGATCAGGATCAATAAAGCCATTGGTAAACGTTGGAATCTCGCTTGGCTTCAAGAAGTAGCAGTTCCACTTCTTAAAGGCTTCTTTAACCTGGTCGTAGATTTCGTCGTCAATGACAACCGAGTTTTCAGTGGCACAGATCATCCCATTGTCAAAG
>NZ_JAJDMK010000282.1:0-266 GCF_020593575.1 Holdemanella sp. DFI.5.55 | reverse complement strand
AGCAAACAATTAATTAAATAAAGACGTCTGTTCAGCTTGCTGTCGTGCCATTTAACGAACAATATTCTAAATTAAAGCATAGATAGTTCATACTATCGGTAGATATTAGCAGGTAAATAGTTTTAATTAATGCTAAAAAGCTTAAAATAACCTAAAAATTACAAAGGAAACTGCTTAATAAAATTAACAGGGGCAAGCAGGCGCAACAGACCAATGATTGAATGGCGATTGCTTGGATGTTGGTCGTGGCAGTTTACAGAATTCAA
>NZ_JAJDMK010000281.1:0-266 GCF_020593575.1 Holdemanella sp. DFI.5.55 | reverse complement strand
CACATTCCACACGGTCAAAAATATCATCCGTAAAAGTGAATGAGATTTCTCCTTTTACTCCATGCGGTTTGTTGAAAATACCAATCTTGAAAACTTCATCTTTCTTAATCATGATTGATTTCTCTAAATTCTAGTAATACGTGCGCCAAGCGCATTCAAACGCTGGTCTATATTCTGATATCCCCGGTCTATCTGCTCTATATTGTGTATGCGGCTTATACCGTCGGCACTCATTGCCGCTATCAGCAAAGCGATACCGGCACGGA
>NZ_JAJDMK010000280.1:0-266 GCF_020593575.1 Holdemanella sp. DFI.5.55 | reverse complement strand
GATACTCCCCTATAAAAATGGCTATTTATCAACTGTTTGTTGTGACATAGCCTTAAAATAAATTGCTATTGTTAATTGATACAATCCGATCACAGATTGTTTCAGAGAATATGATGCTGATCTGTGCTTTGAGGAAGTATTGTTGAAAACATATAAACTTAGTATATTTGATAGAATTATTTACTAAGTAAGTTATATTACATATGAAAAATAACAAATGATACGTTTGATTGAAAATGAAATAAAAGTAGTATGAAAACGGTTAC
>NZ_JAJDMK010000279.1:0-267 GCF_020593575.1 Holdemanella sp. DFI.5.55 | reverse complement strand
ATCATCCAGTCCTGCCTTTTCGCTTAATAAATCTCTTATTTATCTTTTCTTTTTTATTGTTTTATAGTACGAAACATTTTATTTTTATCTATCATCCTAGAAAAAAAGTTGCTAAAAAAACAGTGAGGAAAATTATCGGATTAGGTGTTTTCGTTATTTTGTTTGGTAGCACTGCCTTTGTAATAAGTATTACACCTATTTGGATCTTAGCTGTTCTCGTTGTTATATCTTCTTTAGATAATCTCATTTCATATGAATTTGAATTAG
>NZ_JAJDMK010000278.1:0-267 GCF_020593575.1 Holdemanella sp. DFI.5.55 | reverse complement strand
ACTGGTTCTTGCTTATTCTCTCGATTTTCACAAGTAGTTACGGGAACGCCCATTTCATCGTAATCGACGAAACAAAGGCGGTCTACCAATTGGTATTTCAATAGAATGGATAGATAACCGATATGTTTTTTCTCCTTGATAGGGAATATGACATTTAGATCGTAGTTTTTATATATTTTATTACCATCCACGCAAAAGGAATCAATTACGAAACTAGTGGACTTCACGAATTGTACAAGTTCTCTCCGGTTCTCCAGTTTAAAATCG
>NZ_JAJDMK010000028.1:0-26456 GCF_020593575.1 Holdemanella sp. DFI.5.55 | reverse complement strand
TAATAATAAACAAAAAGGAACCATTCTAGACGCCAACACTAGAATGGTTTCTTTTCTACTAAACTTGTAGAATATAGCTATTCTTTGCTACAATACAACTATGCCAAGAATTCAAAATGATTGTATAAATACAATAGAAATTAAAAAAAGTAAATTTATTACCTACCTTCATAGAACACAGGATGAACAAGAGGCAAAAGACTTTTTAAAAGCTATAAAAAAAGAACATCCCAATGCCAATCATCATTGTACAGCTATGATTATAGGAAACATTATGCGATCTAACGACGATGGAGAACCGAGTCAGACAGCAGGTCACCCTATGTTAGATGTGTTGATGCATAATGAAATGCAAGATATTCTAGCCGTTGTAGTACGCTATTTTGGAGGAATCAAGCTTGGAACTGGAGGACTTGTAAGAGCCTATAGTTCGAGTATTTCCCAAGCCTTAAAAGTGGCAACACTGACAACTGTAACTACACTTCAAGAATATCAAATTCATTTTTCTTATGATCTCATTGGAAAAATTGACCATTACTTTAGAACACAAAACATTGAAGTTATTGAACAACAATATGAAGAAGATGTTGTCTATCATTTCCTTGTTCAAGAAGATATTTCTAAAGATTTAATGGAACTCACAAATGGAAAAATAAAAATTCAATACATACAAGACATTGAAACCGAATGCGTTATTTAATCCGCATATTATGAATATGATATACTTTAGAAAAGCGAGGTACCTTTATGGATAGTATTTTTACTCTTATTGCCTTTTTTGTGATTTTCTTTATATTTGGAACCCTAGCAAGCTGGCTACTTCCATTTATTTTGCCAATCATCATTTTCTTCTGGATTATTTCCCTATTTACAGGAAGAAGGCATGTTCACTTTCACACTTATCGCAGTACACAAAGCCAAAATGAACAACCAAAATCAACTCCAAAACATGGAGCTATTGATGTTGAATATACGGAACACGAAGAAGATGGAGATAACCAATGATTTGTCACAACAGTGTTGGATATGATGCACAAATCAAAGACTTGTTGATTAAATCCGCATTTAATATGGATAAAAAAGAAATCGATGCCTGGATAAAATATCAATACGATCCACAACACATGTTCTGTTTCTGGCAAAACGATAAGATTACTTCTTGTCTTCAAGTTACAAAAAGAACTATGATGTTTTTAGATCGACAAATGCACGTATCTGTGATTGGTATGGCTGCAACTTTACCAGATTATAGACAAAGAAAACAATTTTCTAACTTATTAGATGCTGCCATTTCACAAGCTACCTATAACGATTTATTAACCATCACATACACAAACATGCCAAAATTATTTGAGGCAAAAAGCTTTCAACACATTTCAAACACAAAAGAATATTGGATTGGAGCTTCACTATGCAGAAGTGGTAATCCTTATCATGTAAAACAAAAAGCAGAGAACTTATACACATTATATTTCCAATTCATGCAGTATTTTGATGGCAGTATTCTATTAAGTGAAGATGAATTCAACAAACTTATCCAATATCATAAAAGCATAAAAAAATCCATTGTCACAATGGTTAATGAAGATAAACAACCGAAAGGATTTGCGATATATTCCACAAAAGACAATCAGGCTCATGTAGAAGTTTTAGTTTACTTTGACTCTCAAGCCATCCAAGATCTTCTAAGTTATTTATCCATCAACAATGAAGTAACATCCGTTCTAATCAGCGAAAGTGAAAGATTTGATAAATTATTCCCACTTCATTTTCCTAGAACCGATAAAAAATTAATGGTCAGACTCAACAATTATAAATTATTCGATAAATTCTCTAACACAAACGTTAGAAACGCAAAAACAGCTTATGAACTATTAGAAAAGCCTACATGGAACCATTTCCAGTAGGCTTTTTATTATGAAACGCAAAAAAGGAGGCATCGCTAAAAACCTCCCTTTCTGCTTAGAATAATAGATTTAGATACTTTCAACAAGCATCCTCCATTATCTTAACACGTTTTAAATGAAATGAAACAAATTATTTTTGTCTTGCCAAAGTCTCCAACATATTTCGAGCCACACTGTACTCATAATAAGGACCCAATTGATTGTTTGCGGCATACTTTGCCTCTTTCAAAGCTGTGCATGGCGCATACGAATGTTTGAACATCGACAACATCTGTAAATCATTGCCACCATCACCATATACCGCTATTTCATCATCTTCAATATGTAAATACTGCCCTAACCAATGTACGGCATTTCCCTTATTCACACCTTGTTTCGTAATTTCAATCAAATTCTTATCGCAAGGCGCATTCACAATTGAACTCGAATACTTTTCTAAAAATTTATACAAACGGTTATACGATTTACCAGGCTGCAAATGTGAGTTGATCTTACAAACATCTTTAGATAAAATCCCCTCTTTCGATTGATCAAACACCAAACGCTTTGAGATATTCTCCATAAAGAACTTCGCTACTTCAATATTATCCCCATCCGGATGAGGCATTCTCTCCATTTTCTCAAAAAACTCCTCTTTCGATTGTTTCGTGTACGTTTTATAGGGCGTAATAAATTCTAAATCTAAGTCATCAAACTCTTCTAGAATAATTTTCAAAATATCCTTATCAATTAAATCTAGTTTTAACGTTTCACCTTCAGGGCTCATAATCAAAGCCCCATTCATGCAAATACGATAAATCTTATTCTCTAACCCATTCAATTCCGTCATTGAACAATCACGACCCGTTGAAATCGTAAAAACTGCATTTTCACACACAATCTTTTCAACCGTGGCCTTGATCAATTCATCAAACTGATGACTTCTAGCAAGTAAAGTACCATCTAGATCCGATGCGAACAACTTAATCATTTGAACTCTCCACTAACGAATACGCAAGCTTCAACATATTGTCAACATTCTGTAATCCATAATCCAGCGTTTCAATTTGAGCCACTGGAATTTTAACTTTCTCTTTCATTTCCGAAATTTTAAAACGAACTTGTGGACCCACTAAAATACAATCATAGTCCTGCCACTTTGATTCATAGCCTCCAACACCCGTTGCCTTCACAACTAAATCTTTTCCGTTTTCACTTGCCCATTTTTCCATTTTTTTAACGATTAATCCGGTCGACATTCCACCGGCACACACAAATAATATTTTCATATTCACCATCCCTAAAACTCAATCTCTCCTGTTATATGATATGCCCTACGATAACTCACATTACGATTTTTACGCTTCATATTATTGTCTTCTCCAGGAAAATACATCGGATTTTTATGTGTTTTTTTATATCCTTCATAAATATCCAAAGCATCCTGATACACTTCTTTTACATTCATCGTTCCATACATCATAGCTGGAATTACATAGATAGGAACTTGATTACCATACTTATCAATATAATCGTCAAGCTTATATGAAAGATGTGGACAAGCCATGACTACATCATATTCATCATAATGTTCATACACTTCTTTAAAAGGACAAAAACCTATCTTCAATTTATCATCATACCCTTTTTCAACTAATTCACTTTTAACTTTACGCATCAATACGCTGCTTGAAAAGCCACCGCCACAACAGATACACACCCTTAACATGCACTTACCATTTTTGTCTGAAGCTGATAATAAGCACCAATTAGATTGGCATCATTTCTAAATTCACAAGCCACCACATCAACAGGACGCAAAGGAAATACAGGAATAAATAACTTCTTATATTGTTCATTGATTTTTTCAATCAATAATGGCTGTGCTGAAATTCCTCCACCAATCGCAAATTTTTCCGGACCAAAAATAGCCTGAATATTATAAAGCTGTAAAGCAATATAGAAACAAAATTCATCTAATGCCGCCAATACTTTTTCATTACCAGAGTTAGCCATCTCAAAGATTTGTTCTCCACTATACTTTTCATCTGTTTCCAAATATTTTTGTACTAAACCTAATAAACCAGCAATTCCACTTGTGAAAGCCCATAAGCCATGATAATCAGCAGGATACGCATTGTTTGTGTATAAACAAGACACTTCTCCTGCTGAAAAGCGTCTTCCATTATGCACTTTTTTATCTTTAATCAAACATCCACCAATGCCCGTACCTAAAATAATCGCAACACTATCCTGAACATCTTTTAAAGCCCCATATCCAACTTCTGCACTCCCTGCACACTTGGCATCATTGCCAATCCATACAGGAACGCCATATTTTTCACTTAATATCTTTTCAACAGGTTCATTTTGAATATATGTCAAAGCTCCACCTGTTAAGGCAATCCCATTTTCAGAATCTATCACACCAGGCATGCTTAATGCGATTCCATCAATATCACTCGGTACAATTGTATCCATCGCATCATATAAATCTTTTACTGTATATTCACAATTACCATCCATTGATTTTGGTGCTGGAGTTTTAATTTTTCCACTATCCAACTTATTTCTATTTTCATCGAATAAGGCATATTTTATTGAACTGCCCCCAATATCCATCGCGAAAATTTTCATAACAATAACCCCCTGTCACGATAAGACACATCTGCCCAATTCTCAATTTCAAAATGATCCGTATACTCTAGAATTGTCACTGAACAATTCTCAACATCTCCAACTTCTTGCATATGCTTCATAAATCGAGTTTCATCAAGACAACTCAAAACTGACATAATCACTCCACCATGCGCAACCACAAGTGCATTATCCGTATGTGATTTGGCGATTGTTTCTAAACACTTCATAAACCGTTGATTACATGTAGACAAGGTTTCTCCACCATACATCTCAAAGCCCTTTTCATACACGCTAATATCTGTAAATACATCCGATTCTTTTTCGCCTTCTAAAGAACCAAAGTTCAACTCTTTCAATCCCTTCACATAAGCATAAGGTACATCTCTATCTTGTAAAATATAATGCATTGTATCCATAGCTCTTTCGCTTGTTGAACTATAGGCATACTCAAAAGGAGTCGACTGCAGTGTTTTTGACACTGCAATCGCTTGTTGAATACCCTCTTGTGTTAATGGAGAATCACACCAACCTTGTACTTTCTTTTGTTGGTTGAATAAAGTTTGTCCATGACGCACAAGATAAATTTTCATTAATCTAGATCCTCTCCATTCGATGCGATTACTTTTTTATACCAATAGAATGAATCTTTACGACTTCTCGAATAATCACCCGTACCATCATCTTGTTTATCTACATAAATAAATCCATAACGCTTACGCATTTCACCTGTTCCTGCAGATACTAAGTCAATGCATCCCCAAGTTGTATACGCAATTAGATCCACACCATTTTGAATGGCCTTATCCATAGCTTGAATGTGTTGTCTATAGTAATCGATACGGAATGGATCATGAATACTTCCATCTTCTTCCACTGTATCAAATGCGCCCAAACCATTTTCAACGACCAATAAAGGAATTTCATAACGATCATACATCATTTCTAAATAGTACTGTAATCCCGTTGGATCTGTTGCCCATCCCCAATCTGAATATTGAAGATATTCATTGCGAGCTCCTGCCGAGAAGTTTCCACTTACTATATCAGTAACTGTATGTGTCGTCACAACCGTAGACATATAGTAAGAGAATGAGTACATATCCACTGTACCTTTTTTCAAATCCTCTAAATCTTCAGGTAAGATTTCCAATTCCACATTATGCTCTTTCCACAAACGATTAGCGTAAGTTGGATATTTACCCTTACATTGCACATCTCCACAATAGAAGATTCCCCGTTCCCAAGTGTGGCGATTTAAAAGAATATCACTCGGATCACAAGTCATTGGATAGAATGTAATTCCACAAATCATACATCCAATCTTATTTTCTGGATCAATTTCATGTCCAATCTGAACGGCCTTAGCACTTGCCACAAACTGATGGTGCAAAATTTGGTACGCATTTTGGTAATCCTCATCACTAGCCTTATTGCCAAACATTTCCAAGAACATAACTGTATTGTTGATTTCATTGAATGTTAACCAATATTTAACCAATCCTTTGAACTCTTCAAAACATGTTTGGGCAAAACGCGTATAGAATTCAATCAACTTACGATTTTTCCATCCACCATAATGTTCTTCTAAATATAATGGTGTATCAAAATGCCAAATAGTAACTAATGGTTCAATATTATATTTTCTTAATTCTGTAAATACATTACGATAGAATTCAATACCCTTTTGGTTGGGTACTTTTTCATCCCCATTTGGGAATAGTCTTGACCAAGAAATCGACATACGGAATGTTTTAAATCCCATTTCAGCCATTAAGGCAATATCTTCTTTATAATGATGATAAAAATCAATTCCATCATGATTTGGATATAGATAATCATCTAGCACCGCATAATGCGCTCCTTCAGGAATACCCCTTGGACTTTCTGGTTCCGCATGAGGATTTCCATCCTTATCAATATATGTCACTAAACGAGGCGCATTTACACTTCCACCTGTTTTTACATCCGTTAAAGCAGGGCCTCTACCATCTACATTCCATGCTCCTTCACATTGGTTGGCAGCTGTTGCTCCACCCCATAAAAATCCTTTTGGAAAACTCATCTTACTTACCTTCACTTTCTATACTTACATTTCCACTACTAACACCTGTAGTAGCCTCATCCAATGGGAGCCACTCCAGTGCTTTATAAATAAACGTATCCCAGAATACCCAGTCATGACCTCCAGGGCCTGTTTGGTATTCATGTTCTATTCCTTTTTCTACCAAATACTGATGGAATTGTTCATTCTGTTCTTTCAACATAAAATCCTCGGTTCCACAAGCTATAAACAACTTAGGAAACGCATCTGACTTTAAATTATCCACCAAGGCATAATAATCCATATCACTACCTTTTAATTTTGAAATATCCCCAAAAATTGATTCATAATAATAGCGATTACCCATTGGATTCACATCCTCATATTTCGATGTATATACCTTCTCTAATATCAATGCACTTGATAATGCGATAATCGAACCAAATGTATCATGATATTTCAAACCATTACGCAATGCACCATAACCACCCATTGATAATCCACCAATGAAAGTATCTTCACGCTTTTTCGACAATGGGAAACTTCTTCTTGTGAATTCTACAAGTTCTTCACCAATAAACGTTCCAAAATTATCCATACTATGTGGCTGATCTACATAGAATTTATTTTCTCCACTTGGCATCACGACCGCCAAATTCTTTTCTTGAGCCCAAGCTTCAATTCTTGTGCCATTGATCCAGTCCGATGTACTGCCAAAAATTCCATGAAGCAAATACAACGTTTTAAAGGTTGTCTGCGGCTTGAAATTTGGGTCTGTGAACACATATTTATCCGTTGGTAAAATCACCGTAATATCGACTGTGCGCATGAGTGATTTTGAAAAAAAGTTACATGTTAAATGGGCCATACACTATACCTCATCATATGTATATAAATGAATGTTATTTTCTTTTACATATGCTTTTAATTCTTCACTCGTTAAAAAATCCGCTTCTAATACTCTAGGCATTGTTAGACTGGAAACCGACAAAATATATTGATCTAAGTAACCCGGATGACAAACCATCATATTAAATCCATCTTTTGCCTCATCGACCATCTTTTTAAAGGATACCATTGGATCATAACCAGGAAACATACTGTCCATATACATATGCATATCTTGCCCATTCACCTTTTCACATCCCATAATCAAAGTTTTTAAATTGTGCCGATTCCCCACAATTTCAATGGCCCTATTTAAGTTTTCGCTCATGACAGCATGCGCCTCAAAATAAGCCGGTTCTTTTCCTGTTATTTCTTTAAAGCGATTATATTGCGCTTCCACTTCTAGAATAGCTTCATCTAAATCCACAAAATCCTCTTTTGTACTGCGATACATCTTACTCGTTTTAAAAGTTCCATCTTCTTGGACTAAACTTGGAATACTTTCAGGATCGCTAATAGGGTTTCCCACACATACATTTGTATGTTGGCCTAGACAAATATCATAATCTTTTACTAATTCATAACCATGAAGACTGTCTGGCATATTGACCATAAATCCAATATTCTTAATAACACCATTCTTTACTGTTTCATAAATACCGTAATTTATTGCTTTAGAAAATCCTAAGTCATCGGCTCTTACCATTATTTTTTTCATATTGTACCTCACAAGAAAAGGCGAAACAAAAACTATTCCGCCCCCTCCTTCTTACTAATCTAAATCTTCACCTTGTGTTTCAATCACTTTTTTATACCAATAGAAACTATCTTTCTTATAACGATTCAAGCTTCCATTTCCTTCATCATCACGATCTACATATACAAATCCGTAGCGTTTACGCATTTCACCAGTTCCCGCAGAAACTAAGTCAATGCATCCCCACATTGTATATCCCATTAGGTTAACACCATCTTTATTGATCGCATCATCCATAGATTGAATATTTTGACGTAAGTAATCAATACGATAATCATCATGCACTGTTTTATCTTCTTCTAAAACATCTGACCATCCAATACCGTTTTCAACAATCCAAATTGGCTTATTATAACGATAATACAATGTGTTACATGCCAAACGTAAACATGCAGGATCCGTTGCCCATCCCCATGCGTTTGTCTTTACATAAGGGTTGGTAACACCCATCATAAAGTTTCCGCCACTATCATTACCCACATCATGCGTAGTTACTGTACTGCTTCCATAACATGAGAAACTTAAGAAATCTGCGGAGTATTTCTCTAATAATTCATAGTCTTCTGGACAATCCTCTAATTGAATTCCTTTTCTTTCATATTCTTTTAATTTAAATTCAGGATAGTGTCCACCCGTCTGAACATCCGCATACCAAATTGTTTGTTGACTGCGCTCTAATGCCAAGATTTGATCAGCTGGATCACAAGTATATGTATATACAGGTCCATATGCCAACATTTGTCCAATCTTGATGTCCGGATGATTTTCATGACAGAACTTAACAACTTTAGCACTTGCGACAAATTGGTTGTGTGCACCTTGCGCTTTGGCTTGTTCACTGAAATCTACAAGTCCACCAGCCATATATGGCATCATAGACATAATGTTGATTTCATTAAATGTTAAATAGTATTTTACTTTTCCAATATAGCGCTCAATAACTGTCTTTGCATATTTTTCAAAGAAATCAATACAACGACGATCTTTCCATCCACCATATTTAATCGTCAATCCGATTGGAGTTTCATAGTGAGATAAAGTAACCAATGGTTCAATACCATATTTCTTACATTCATCAAACACTTCATCATAGAATTTTAAACCCTCTTCATTTGGCCGTTCATCATCTCCATTTGGGAAGATTCTTGCCCAGTTCATAGACATACGGAATGTTTTAAACCCCATTTCCCCCATCAGAGCGATATCTTCTTTAAAATGATGATAAAAATCTGTTGCTGTATGACTTGGATAATATTCATCTTCTAATACTGCTGGAATCGCTCCTTCTGGAATAAAGCGATCTGTTGCCGATGTAAACATCATTGGTGTACTTCCTGTTTCATTTGTCTGTGGGTTTCTCCAAGTAACACGACGAGCCACTGTGTGTGAACCATTCGTCAAAGTATCACTTGTGTTGATCCCTTTTCCACCTTCTAAATATCCACCTTCATATTGGTTGGCAGCTGTTGCACCACCCCATAAAAATTCTTTTGGAAAACTCATATATACCTCTTTCTAAAAAATAACGACGCCAGCGACTAGGCCTGACGCCATGATGTTTATTATTCAGCTTCTGCTGCTAATGCTTCCTGTTCTTTCTTGTATAACTGATTATCATATACCTTGAAGAATGGATACCATACTAGTCCTGATGGAATCAACATTAAGTAATCCCAGATCGCATTTTGCCAACGTAGTGTTCCTAAGAAGGCTGCGAATCCCATTGGCATCAATGTCATGATTGGTACAAATCCTGGTACTAAGAATCCTACTTTGTATCCTACCAATGTTACGGCCATTACAACGATAATATTCAAAATATATGGGATACATAAGATTGGGTTATACATGATTGGCATACCGAATGTTACAGGTTCGTTGATTCCGAACCATCCTGGAATTAATGCGATCTTTGATACGGCTTTGATCTGTTCTGATTTAGCTTTCAATCCAAACAATACTAATGGCAATGTATTTCCTGAACCACCACATACACCAACACATCCGAATAACGTTACTGGATAGAATACCAATGCGTCATATCCACCTTGTGCAAACGCTGCTGCATTGTTTGTTGCTGCCTGTAACATCAATGGCATTAACACTGACATGATGATCATTGTTCCGTGAATTCCAAAGCACCATAATAAGGCTGCAAATGGCATCAAGATGAACATACCTGGAACAGATACTAATGCGTTTAATGGAGCTGACAAGATAGCCATGAATCCTGAACAGATTCCCATTGTTCCACCTGTACTAGTTGAGATAATTACTTCTAATGCATATAAAGGAATTAATGCGAATGCCAAAGGTAGAATTGCTGAGAATCCATTTACCAATGATGGTGGGCATACATCTGGCATCTTGATTCTTACATTGTGATCCTGACAGAATTTTTCAACCTGGCATACGAACCAGCATACAAAGAAACTTACGAACATACCTTGTGAACTTAAATATGTTACATCGATAACACTTGCTCCTGCTTCATTTGTTCCCCAAGTACATGCGATAAGTGCAAAACATACGGCTGTCTGCATACTTGTCATGATTGGCGATTTCAATCCTAATGCTTTCCCATAGTTGTAAGCCATGATCAATACGATCCACAATGACAATAGATCCATTGTAAAGTGATATGGAGCATATAATACGTTATATACGGCATCTCCATTCTGGAAGATTCCAAGCATTGGTCCTACAGCACAAATGATTGAGAAAATCGCTCCGACCATGATTGGAGCCATACATGACATCATTGCACCTTGTAATGCGCTTAAAAATTTGTTTGATCCTAATTTCTGTCCAAACTCTTGAAGTTTGACCATAAAAGGACTGTTAAAAATACCATCCATTATTCTATTTCTCTCTTTCTTTCTCTTATTCTAAATTATTTCTGTGCGTATAGTTTATTAGCGATTTTCATGATATTTGCACAGTTGCCTACGGCATAGTCGAATGAAGGAATTCCTTCTGTTGGAAGTCCTGTATCCTGTTTGATTTGGTTCAAACGGTAGCTTACCTGAGGGCCAGTCATGATGATGTCATAGTCTTTATATACATCCATGTATTCCGAAAGTCCTACGGCATTGATACTGTTGTCTTCGCCTCTTTCTTCCCAGTATTTCTCCATTTTTTTCATCAACAATCCTGTTGACATTCCACCTGCACAAACTAATAAAATTTTCATTCTGTCTTTCCTCCATTCTTGTACATGATGATCATTTCCTTAATCAATTCCTGTGCTAACATACTTGTCATCAAGTGATCCTGTGAATGTACCAGTAACACATTGACGGGTGTTGGGTTTCCATTCACTTCATTGAACAGCAAGTCTGTCTGCGCTTTGTGCGCCAATGTTGAAGCCTCATCTGATTTCTTCATCAGTTCATCTGCTTCATCGAAATTTCCATGCTTGGCAGCTTCTAAAGCTTGAAAGGCAAAGGATCTTGCATCTCCTGCATTAGCGATGATTCCAAAGGAAATCATTTCGACAGATTGTTCTGCCTTGCTTTCTTCAGCCATTTCAACAGCTCCTTTCTTATCTCAACTCTTTACAGTCTATACTTTAGTGTATAAGTTTTTCTTTGTCAAAGCGCTTTCAAAAGTATAAAAAACGATTTATACACAAAATTAGTGTATAATTTAGTGTTTTCTGTATAAATTGACTGTTTCTAAATAGTTTTCTCGTTAGTGTATATAATATTTCAATTTATTTTAGTTTGTGTATAAACACGAATACACTATGTATATATTCTCTAAATTACAGAAAAATATGGGTAAAAAAAGAAAAGACGTCGTCTGACGCCTAATCTAAATCTTCTCCATTGGATTTAATACATTTTTCATACCAGTAGAAACTATCTTTACGGTAACGATTTAATGTTCCTTTACCCTCATCATCCATGTCTACATAGATGAAGCCATAACGTTTACGCATTTCTCCTGTACCAGCTGACACTAAATCAATGCAACCCCAAGGTGTATACGCAATTAAATCTACTCCATCTTCAATGGCTTCTTTCATAGCTTTTACATGAGCTTTCATATAGTCAATACGATAAGGATCGTGAATCTTTCCATCTTCAAATACATCAATAGCACCCAAGCCATTTTCAACAACCATCAAAGGCACTTGGTAACGATCATATAGTTCATTTAATGAGTAACGAAGTCCATCTGGATCCATTCCCCATCCCCATTCAGAATATTGAATATATTCATTCTTATATCCCATAGACATGTTTCCGGCTCCATCACGCTTAGCCTCTTTGTGCGTTGTTTCACAGCTCGTCGCATAGTAACTGTAACTAAAGAAATCTACTTTTCCTTCTTTTAATACATCTTTATCTTGTTCAAAGAAACCAGGATCTAAATTATACTTCTTCCATGATTTTCGTGCAAAACCAGGATATGCTCCGCGCACTTGTACATCCCCACAATAGTAGAAACTATCCTGCATATGGTGTTGATTCGCAAGAACATCTTTTGGATCGCAAGTCAAAGGATAACTAATCATTCCTGCAATCATACATCCCATCTTAAATTGAGGATAATGTTCATGTGCATACTTCACCACTTTAGCACTTGCCACAAACTGATTGTGTAATTTAATGTACCCTTTCTTTGCGATTTCATCTGGACAATTCGGAATAAAAGATACAGCCATGATTGCACTGTTGATTTCATTAAATGTCAACCAATACTTAACTAGATCTTTATACTCTTCAAAAATAGTGTGACAATACTTTTCATATAAACCAATTGTTTCACGATTTTGCCAGCCGCCCAATTTTTCTTCCATATACAAAGGATCGTCGTAATGCGAAATTGTGACTAATGGTTCAATACCATACTTATGTAATTCTTCAAATACACTACGATAGAAATCCAACCCTTCCTGGTTTGGCTTTTCATCATTTCCATTTGGATAAATTCTTGGCCAAGAAATTGACATTCTAAACATTTTAAAGCCCATTTGTGCAAAAAGAGCAATATCCTCTTTATAATGATGATAAAAATCTGTTCCGATATGATTTGGATAATAATATCCATCTAAACATGCATATTCAGCCCCTTCAGGTAAAGTACCACCAAACATACTCATTTTACCTGTTGTACCATCCGCATTTTTATATGTCACGTAACGAGGTGTATCTTTTGTAGCACCTGTTGTTACATCCGTCATAGCTGGACCTCTTCCACCTTCGTTCCAGCCACCTTCATATTGGTTGGCAGCCGTAGCTCCTCCCCAGTAAAAATTCTTAGGAAAACTCATTTGATTTACCTGCTTTCTATTAAATTATGTTTTACAAAACTCTTATACAATCCATCATGCTCTACATCATCTGTAATTTCATCACAGACAGCCTTACACTTTTCTGTTCCATTTCCCATGCCTATACCTATATCTACATGTTGTAAAAGTTCAATATCGTTATCCGAATCCCCAATCGCAATTGTTGATACATCTTCTAATCCGATATGTTTTAACAAGATATCAGCTGCATCTGCCTTATGAATATCCTTAATGCTGATTTCTCCAGATACTTCACGAATCATAGGAATGGTATTTTTTATGATGTTGAAATGTTCATGCAAATCCTTATAGATTTGATCAAAGTTATTTAAAGTACATAAAAAGGAGATTTTATTCACTTCATAAATTTGTTGCGAACCATCCACTACAATCATTGAACTCGTATACTCTTCAGCCCCTTCTGGTATAAAATCCTTAAAGACTTCTTGCATCCAATCATGATACAGTGTATCGACATACATGCCGTGATTGCATTCTAAGTAATAGCCAATCTTGTTTTTCTCAAAATACTGGATCAAAGCTTGAATATCATTCTCATCAAAAGTCAAATGGCGAATACATTGACCTTCATATTCAATATATCCACCAGATGAACAAATAATTCCATCAAATCCAATATTTAATATGGATTCGAATAATTCTGCTTTACATCTTCCCGTATTCAAGAAAACATAATGACCTTTCTTACGCGCATTTTGGATTGCGTAGACAGCACTTTCTGGTATCTGTTGTTTATTGTCTAGTAGAGTACCGTCCACATCTACAAAAATTGCGTATTTCATTAATCTAAATCTTCTCCATTTGAAGAAATGACTTTCTTATACCAATCGAAAGAATCCTTCTTACTACGATCTCCTTGGCCAGTTCCATCATCTTGATAGTCTACATACACAAAGCCATAGCGCTTGTGCATTTCACCAGTTGAAGCCGATACTAAGTCAATGCATCCCCATGGAGTATAGCCCCAAAGTTCCACACCATCAATTTCAACGGCATCCTTCATAGCTTTAATATGATCACGCAAGTAATCAATACGATATGAATCATGAATACTTCCATCTTCTTCTACTTGATCTTGTGCTCCTAAACCATTTTCAACAACCATCAACGGCAATTGGTAACGATCATACATATAGTCTAAAGATAAACGAAGTCCGGTTGGATCAATTTGCCATCCCCAGTCACTTGCTTTTAAGTATGGATTTTTCACACCAAACATCATGTTTCCACCTTGATTAGCCAATACTTCAGGATCATCTGAAGCACAGTTTGACATATAGTAAGAGAAACTAATGAAGTCGACTGTACCATTCTTTAATGTTTCTTTTTCTTCCTCAGTTAAACTAAATTCAATTCCATTTCTTTCATATTCCTTTAGTTTATAAGCAGGATAATATCCACGAGCCTGTACATCACAATAGAAATAGCTTCCATTAAAGCTAGACCAAGCTTTTAAAACATCTCTAGGCGCACATGTGTGAGGATAAATCATTCCATATCCGATCATGTTTCCTACTTTATTATTCGCATCAATTTCATGTAAGATTTGAACGGCTTTTGCGCTCGCAATCAATTGGTGTTTAGCTGCATCCGCAATCTTTTGTGGATCACGACTCGGAACACCCGCAGCCATCCAGCCACCAAAGCCTAAACAGTTGATTTCATTGAACGTTAACCAATATTCAACTTTGCCTTTATATCTTTCACCAACTGTCTTAACATAACGACAGAAACATTCAATTGTTCTAGCATCGCTCCATGAACCCCATTTATTTGTAAGTCCGACTGGCGTTTCATAGTGAGACAAAGTAACCAATGGTTTAATACCATGTTTTAAACATTCGTCAAAAACATCATCATAAAATTTCAATCCTTCTTCATTTGGTTCTTCTTCATATCCCAAAGGAAAAATACGCGTCCAGTTAATCGACATACGGAATGTTTTATAGCCCATTTCCCCCATTAAAGCGATATCCTCTTTATAACGATGATAGAAATCTGCACCTTCGTGACTTGGATAATCAAATCCTTCATAGCATCCAAACACGGCATCTTCTGGTGCGTCTAAACCAAACATCATATCAGCATGTACAACACCATCACTTGTTTTATAAGTTACCTTTCTTGGTTGTGTTCTAGAACCACGAGTACAACAGTCTGAACTGCTGACACCCTTTCCTCCTAGATCCCATCCACCTTCATATTGGTTGGCTGCTGTTGCACCACCCCATAAAAAATCTTCTCTAAATGACATAAATAATCCTCTTTCTATTTTAAGAAGCAGATGCCTCTACCTGATTTTACTTCATTCAATAAAATATGATCGGCTTCTGGAATATGACCAATACGATTTCTTTGACCATCCACCTTCATATCTTTTAATACAATTTGCACTTCACCACGATAATGCGCCAAGTTATCATTCACAATGACTACATCTCCACGATGATAGTATTCTTCATCAATTTTTCTTTCTGGAATACTCTTTTTACCATAGAACATTCTTGTCCAGCGAGAACGAATCATGTAGTACGGTGTTTCTCCACATTGGTGATAAACATTATCAAATAGAATTTCTTTTTCTAAATCAGTGACACCATCATCTAAAATGACTTTAAATGGAACTCTCTCTACATCTCCATGAGGAAGCAGTTCTGCCAAGTAGTCTTCTCCAACTAGTTTTGGTATATTGACATAAGCTTGGTTCATCACTCGATCAATTGCTTTAAATTCTTCTTCACTCGCAAAAGCATTTCCGAAGATGATTTCATCCACATCACCTACCGCAATCCAATGACGAACCTGCAATTCAGCTGGAATCCAACGGTGATCTTCAACAGTTGGAAGTCCATCGTGTACTGGCCATGGCCCATGTGTATTGTCTTCATTACTAGAAATAAAGACAGCACTAGGAATACCCAAATTTGCCAATTCTTTATTGACCGAACAAATACTTTCTAAATCGGATGCCGTATAACGTTCTGGATAAAAATTGTGGCAAGTAGAGAAGTTCTTTGGATTTGCCCCATTTTCTAATGCCATACGAACAGCTTGAATCATACAACTTGATAATTCGATTGTGATGTTGTAAGGGTTGTTGATTAAAGTCACATCTCTTTGATCAAAATATGGTAGGTCCATACGAATGATGTCTATTCCCATTTCTTTAAAGATGGAGATGTCACTTTCGCTAGCACCCATTTTCTTAAAGAATGCGGTGTTACAGTCACCAGATACCTTCATTCCATGTTTATGTGCTAAATCACAAAAGTTTTTAAAATAATCAAACACTTCTTCTTTTGTGCCCGGAACACTAAACATACTTGTAAAAATTTTTGTGAAGCCATAATGGCTTGCCATTGTTAAATAGTTTTCGATTTCCTCCATAGATTCTTGTTCTGGATATAAAGAAACGCCTAAAATTGGTTTTTTTACTGGTTTTGTTTCACCTAAAAGTCCCATAATTATTTTTCTCCTCTTTTTCTAAAAAATAACGACGCCAGCGTTTAGGCCTGACGCCATGATGTTTATTATTCAGCTTCTGCTGCTAATGCTTCCTGTTCTTTCTTGTATAACTGATTATCATATACCTTGAAGAATGGATACCATACTAGTCCTGATGGAATCAACATTAAGTAATCCCAGATCGCATTTTGCCAACGTAGTGTTCCTAAGAAGGCTGCGAATCCCATTGGCATCAATGTCATGATTGGTACAAATCCTGGTACTAAGAATCCTACTTTGTATCCTACCAATGTTACGGCCATTACAACGATAATATTCAAAATATATGGGATACATAAGATTGGGTTATACATGATTGGCATACCGAATGTTACAGGTTCGTTGATTCCGAACCATCCTGGAATTAATGCGATCTTTGATACGGCTTTGATCTGTTCTGATTTAGCTTTCAATCCAAACAATACTAATGGCAATGTATTTCCTGAACCACCACATACACCAACACATCCGAATAACGTTACTGGATAGAATACCAATGCGTCATATCCACCTTGTGCAAACGCTGCTGCATTGTTTGTTGCTGCCTGTAACATCAATGGCATTAACACTGACATGATGATCATTGTTCCGTGAATTCCAAAGCACCATAATAAGGCTGCAAATGGCATCAAGATGAACATACCTGGAACAGATACTAATGCGTTTAATGGAGCTGACAAGATAGCCATGAATCCTGAACAGATTCCCATTGTTCCACCTGTACTAGTTGAGATAATTACTTCTAATGCATATAAAGGAATTAATGCGAATGCCAAAGGTAGAATTGCTGAGAATCCATTTACCAATGATGGTGGGCATACATCTGGCATCTTGATTCTTACATTGTGATCCTGACAGAATTTTTCAACCTGGCATACGAACCAGCATACAAAGAAACTTACGAACATACCTTGTGAACTTAAATATGTTACATCGATAACACTTGCTCCTGCTTCATTTGTTCCCCAAGTACATGCGATAAGTGCAAAACATACGGCTGTCTGCATACTTGTCATGATTGGCGATTTCAATCCTAATGCTTTCCCATAGTTGTAAGCCATGATCAATACGATCCACAATGACAATAGATCCATTGTAAAGTGATATGGAGCATATAATACGTTATATACGGCATCTCCATTCTGGAAGATTCCAAGCATTGGTCCTACAGCACAAATGATTGAGAAAATCGCTCCGACCATGATTGGAGCCATACATGACATCATTGCACCTTGTAATGCGCTTAAAAATTTGTTTGATCCTAATTTCTGTCCAAACTCTTGAAGTTTGACCATAAAAGGACTGTTAAAAATACCATCCATTATTCTATTTCTCTCTTTCTTTCTCTTATTCTAAATTATTTCTGTGCGTATAGTTTATTAGCGATTTTCATGATATTTGCACAGTTGCCTACGGCATAGTCGAATGAAGGAATTCCTTCTGTTGGAAGTCCTGTATCCTGTTTGATTTGGTTCAAACGGTAGCTTACCTGAGGGCCAGTCATGATGATGTCATAGTCTTTATATACATCCATGTATTCCGAAAGTCCTACGGCATTGATACTGTTGTCTTCGCCTCTTTCTTCCCAGTATTTCTCCATTTTTTTCATCAACAATCCTGTTGACATTCCACCTGCACAAACTAATAAAATTTTCATTCTGTCTTTCCTCCATTCTTGTACATGATGATCATTTCCTTAATCAATTCCTGTGCTAACATACTTGTCATCAAGTGATCCTGTGAATGTACCAGTAACACATTGACGGGTGTTGGGTTTCCATTCACTTCATTGAACAGCAAGTCTGTCTGCGCTTTGTGCGCCAATGTTGAAGCCTCATCTGATTTCTTCATCAGTTCATCTGCTTCATCGAAATTTCCATGCTTGGCAGCTTCTAAAGCTTGAAAGGCAAAGGATCTTGCATCTCCTGCATTAGCGATGATTCCAAAGGAAATCATTTCGACAGATTGTTCTGCCTTGCTTTCTTCAGCCATTTCAACAGCTCCTTTCTTATCTCAACTCTTTACAGTCTATACTTTAGTGTATAAGTTTTTCTTTGTCAAAGCGCTTTCAAAAGTATAAAAAACGATTTATACACAAAATTAGTGTATAATTTAGTGTTTTCTGTATAAATTGACTGTTTCTAAATAGTTTTCTCGTTAGTGTATATAATATTTCAATTTATTTTAGTTTGTGTATAAACTTATTCTTTAATGTATACATTGTGAGAATCATCAGATAATTCACAGATGGCATGCTATAATTTAGACATGAAATTAATAAGAACATTTGAAATCACTTCGGATGAGTTTTATGACTATCTTGAAGCTCAATTATTAGAAGAGATTTCTAAAACCACAAAAAAGAATGTAAAGAAGAGTGTAATCAAATCTGGTTATAGCTACGAAAACAAGGATGCCAGATCAAAGATTGTCATTGATAAGTATGTTCGTGGGCAGATTTATCAATCTACAGTCAAATCAGCTACTTCATTTGTTCGTGTATGTTATGAAACACAAGAAACGAAAGAGGGATTAAAAATTAGTTTTGAACAATTTATGAGTGGAGAAGAAAAGCTTCCACAAAAAAATGTTTTATATCGTATATGGCATAACTGGATTACATTTGGAAGAATGTCTCACGTTTTATATGATATGCGTGATGATATTATTAAGATTCGTAATGGCGAAATGATTATAAAGGGGAATATGCAGCCTGAAACGCATAAACAATTAAAGAAATTTTTAAATAAAAAAATTGAGGAGCAAGATCAATAGTCTTACTCCTCTTTTCTTATAGTTTATTTAGAATCATAATAATGGCAGCCATTTGATTATCATCAATAATCACTTTAAAGGCTTTTTCTAATGGTTTTAGCACCTTCGACACAACTTTAAAATCTTCTGGATAATCCTCTAAGATCGTATCTGCATCTTTGCATGCCTGCTTACAAACGCCTTGTTTACAATTTTCTAGTAAACATGCGATATGCACAAATAGACCTACCTTTTGGTCTGGTGTTAAAGAATAGATAATCTCTAACTCATCAATGATTGATGGTAAAATCGATTTTAATTTGGATACAGAAATACACTTGAATTGTTCTTCCAAGAAAGAGTATACGGCAGAATAATCCAATTGTTTAGATTGAATCGGTTCAAACATCAATATTTTATCAATAGCTTCTGGTTTGTTTTCAAACACTTTTGTCATAGAAACAAAAGGAATTCCCATTAATTTAGGATCATACGTTCCGACAAAACAATGGATACGATAGATTTTCTTTAAAGCCATGACTTGTGAAATCAACTCTTCACGTTTTGAAATTGCCAATGGCACTGTTTTAAAGCCCAAGTTTGAATATTGGTCAATATACTGTTTCAACTGGAAGGCCCCACCCTCACCAGTATGACATAATGTAATAATAATTTCTTTTCGTGAATCATTCATTTGAAGCATTGTCTTCATTTCACGCATTGTTGTATGGTACACATACTCTAAATCTGTTTCCTGACTACACTTTCTAGCAACGTCTAACCCCAATAATGTGATAGGAAAATAAATATAGCGAATCTTGATATCCGTTTCCTCACTGATCGTATCTAACATTGTCTTGATTGAACCCATATCATAGATAACGACAATCCCTTGTCCATCATCAATTCGCTGAACTAATGTCTTGATTTCCTGTAAAGCCGTAGCTGAATCCTTTTCTAAACACAAATCATAGGCATACACATTATTTGTATGTGTTAAAGTATTTGTGACATCACGCAAAGAAGTCGCAACCCCTTTACCATGGAAAATATACAAAAGTACAGGATGTCCTTCTGTATCTTCTTCGTCTTTAATTAAGAACATCGCAATAATAACAATTTCTTCAATTGGTAACTCAATATCAAACGCATCCTTAAACATTTGTCCTAGTTGAATCGATATTCCATACTCCTTAGTATATTCTTGTACAATATGCAAAATTTGATCATCATCTACACGCGACTGATTTAATTGTAATGTTAATAATGAGTTCATATGAAGACATAAACCATAGAATACTTGTGGTTGAATTTCTATTTGAAGCTCATTTTTACAAGCATCCATAATCTTAGTTACCATATGAATAATTTTAGGATCTACAATCTTTGACAATTGTTCCGTATCATACTCATCATTATAACTACGATAATAGTTGTATCGTTTAAACAACGTATTAACATGGCTATTAATAATATTATGAATCGTTTCCGTGTTGATACCACGTTTTGATAATTCAGTATATTGACTACGGATTTCCGCATATAAATCATGTGTATCCTGATACCTAATCCATTGAGATTCCTCATGACAATCATAAATAAACAACATCTGTGATCCTAATAAATCATAAATTTCTGTTGATTGTGTTCTTGAACGAATCAAACTTTTCTGAACCTCATTGTTTAAATCTGAGATGGTTACCTCAATATTTGAATTTGGATCATCCATGACACGAACACATGCCGTTGCACATGCTCTTTTAATTTCCAATTCCAATCCTTTAACATTTAAAGGAAAGTCTGTTAATAATAAAGCCTCTAAAATCTCGCGCTTTACTTCAATATTCTTTTTGGCATTATTAGCCTCAATCATAAAGAAATAATTGATTAAGGCAAGTTTTTCACTTAAAGGACGACTTGCCAAATCCGGCAATTGAATAACCATAGACATTCTTTGGCTAAACTCTGCATATCCATTTGGGCCACAAGATAACACTAAGAATGTAGAATTTGCATCCATAAAGTCTTTACGATCTTCACTAAACAATAAACCTGATTCCAAAAATTCCGATAAACGACTTTTTTCCGTTGAATTCAACAATTCAGCATTGTCAATAAACAACATCCCCCCACGACTTTTCGCAAATAAAGAATCCTCTATATTCTTAGGACTAAACAATTTTTCATCTAATTCTTCAATATTATTTTTGTAGTGGCGACAATTTATTTTATAAATCGGTGCACTCTCACTAAATACACCCGCTTCTTTACCATATAAATATAGTGTATACACAAAGTGAGTGGTTCCACTTCCTGGTTTTGCGGTTACTAATACATTCAAACTATTGTTTGGATATAAAATAGCTGCCTTGGCAACCTGTAACGCATTGGCAAGACTACCATCGATTCCAATCATCACTCTGCCTACTGTATTTAATTCATTACCTACTTCTTTTTGTGGTAAATAATATAAAACAGGTCGAGTATTCGTCTTTTCTAGACGTGCATCTTTCACTAACTCATTCAATAAAGTCGAAACATTCGATCTTTGTAGCTGAAAATAGTCCGCAATGACTTTTGTACTGATTCCATCTTTATAGTCTGAATTCGTCATTAATTGTTTTTGTACAAATTCAAATACGCTCTCTTTTGTCGTTTTCATTCTATTACACTCCATTAAACGCTTGCATTCATTTGAATTATACACTATTATACACAAAAGAAAAAGCCTACATGAAGCAGGCTAATTTTGCATATGAATTATTTCTTCTTCAATCGTTGGATAAGAAATAAGTGTTTCACCATCTAAATTCTCATTAAACATATTCACACCACTGATCTGATGATTATTGTATGTCGTATAATAGTAAATTCCATTTCTTAAGTCGCAACAAGACGTATAAATTGTATATTCATACTTTCCTGGTTCCACTTCACAAAGACCTTTTTGTTGCTTGACACTACCAATAATTTGGAAATATTGACTTAAATCATTCTTATCACTCGTCGCATTGGCTCTTGTATAGGCAACACGCACAAATCTGGATCCACTCGATAAATCACCCGGAAGTCCCATAGCTCCAAAGCCACGTGAATAGGCAGTTAAATCCAACCCAAAGTTATTTTCAGGCTGTTTGTTTGATAAATACATATAGTCATTCAAGCGAAATAACTGCATAGGAAAAGGCGGATTGTTTGTCAAAACATGCGTAGGATTATCATATACATGCATACCATCTTCCATACACTCCACGACAATGCTTTCATTTTCATCACTGATCATATAGTGTAATTCAGCTACTGGAAATTGTTCATTAAATGGTGTCGCACAAACATTTGTATTTTCTAATACGACTCTTGCCTCTTTGACACTTGCACATTGCGATAAGATCCAAGGAATAAATTCAAAGGCAGCCACATTGTTCTTTTCTTCTTGGACTTCATAAAACTTTGCATTCCCAACAAAGTTTAATCCAGCCATTCCCAAGCCTTTCTCATTCATGGCATCATAATACAATGGATACTCTTCGAATACGTGAGCCATTCCAACAATCGCATAATGACTTTCATGTTTATCTAAATGTCTAAAATGAAAATCATAATTGCGTGGCGTAACAGCTACTTGTTCTCCATATGAAAATTCATAATCCAAACTCCTTCCGAAAAACTGATTAAAACTTAATGCGGTACACATTAAAATCATCTCCTTCTACTTAGTAGCTTAACACAAACTACAACAAGATTACACACATAATAATGTACAAATCAAAATATGTGTTCATTGCGTTAAGTACCAAAAAAATATATATTTTAAGTGTCATAAGAAATGCCTTATCTTATGATTAACCCTTTGGAAAATTATTCAACCCTATAAACTCAAGATACATTTTTATCTTAATAATTTTCCTCTCCCTAAAGCAATGTCAAGCCCGGACATTGCTTTTTATTTTACCTAAAAGAAAAAAGCCATAAGTTTCCCTATGACTTAAAACGCAAATACAATTCCTACCACTGCACTAACTACAATAAACCAGATTGGATGTAATTTTGGTTTATACTTACTCAATGCCAACAATACGAATAGACAAATAAACTGCTTCCAGTGAAATGTTGAGAAAGTGTAATCACCAAATAAAGTTGTCACCAAAATATCAATGGTTGCCACGGCAATAAAGGCAACTACAGCAGGTTTTAATCCGGCAAAGATTTGTTGAACAAGTGTAGCCTCTTTAAATTTCTCTAAGAAATTAGCAATGATACAAATAGTGATCAAACTTGGTAAAACCAAACCGATTGTTACCACAATGGATCCTAATATACCATATTGACTAAAGCCTACATAGCTAGCCATATTGACACCCATTGGACCTGGTGTAGATTCACTAACCGCAATCATTGTGGATAGATCACTCATAGTATACCAGCCATAACGAACCCCAATCTCTCTTAAGAAAGGAATGGTCGCAAGACCTCCTCCTACCGCAAATAGGCCAGTTTTGAAAAATTCTAAAAACATAAGTAATAACTTAGTCATTTTTCTTTAACCATCCTATTCTAGAAAAGACAACACCCGCAATACCTGCACCAATCACAAGTAACACCGTAGATACTTTAGTAAACATCGCAAAAATAAGTGCCACCGCAAAAATCAAGAAACCAATCTTATTCTTAATATTGCCCTTACCTAATTTTAATACCGCATTGATCATCAACATACATACAGCTACACGAATTCCATTTAGGGCATGTTGTACAATGGCTAAACTTGAAAAGTTTGTGATCAAACCTGCAATTATACTAATAATGATAATAGATGGAGTAACTACACCTAGAGTAGCTGCAATCGCTCCTGGAACTCCGGCTTGATAGTATCCAATAAAAGTGGATGTATTGACCGCAATAACACCGGGTGTACATTGACCAATCGCATAATAGTCCATGACTTCATCTTCTGTAGCCCAATGATATTTTTCAATAACTTCCTTTTGAATCATTGGCAACATGGCATATCCACCACCAAAAGTAAATAGACCCATCTTAAACCAAGAAACATATAATTGAATGAGTTTCTTCATTTTACTCTCCTTTTAATACAAATTTTTCAATGACTTCACAAACAGCACCTTCTTCACAAGTAGCCATTGTGATATAATCGCAATCCGGCTTGATACCTGGCGCTGCATTTTGTACACCCACGCCTAAGCCAGCATCCTTAATCATGGATAAATCGTTATAGTTATCCCCAATCGCAATCGTATCCTGAATATCAATATGTAATAGATTGGCTAGTTTTTTTAGTCCAGCCCCCTTATTTACACCCTTATGATTAAATTCAATATAACGATTACTTGAATATGAAACATCCATATCATACGTAATATCCTTTAGATCACGATCAATGCTTTGAAGATACTCAAAATCTGTATTTGTATATAATACTTTTACAATTTCTTGTCCCTTTAAAAAATCAAGATTTTGATCAAATACCTCAATCATTTCTTGACGATTCTGCACATATCTTTTTTCATCTTCCGTTAAGTTATATGCATATACCGCATCACGCGTGTATACATGAATGACTACATCATACTTTAATCCACGCTTATATAATTCTTCAGCTTTTTCAAAAGAAATACCTTCAAAATGTAAAAGTCGATTATCCTTATTTTCAGTGATAGCACCCCCATTATATGAAATCACATATTGGTTCGCTTCATCAAAAAGATCCAATTCCTTTAATGTACCCTGAACTGTGTTATAACCTCTTCCTGTTGCCAGTACAAATTTAACACCTAAATCTTTCAACTTCTTAATGGCCTCAATATCTCTAGAATCAATTGTTCGATCAGGTTTAATCAAAGTTTCATCTAAATCACATGCAATTAGCTTATACATAAGTAAATACCCTGGTATATTGTAATTGACCCATCTAGCTGGTCATTTACAACATACATCTCCTTTCTTTCAACCTTTAATAACCGTAGTTGAAGACGGTTTTGTTAATTTGTAAAATTGAATATGTGAATGTGGATTTGTATATTTATACCCTGTAGCTTGACTACTTTAGGGAGGTTCTTACCACACCTTATTCCAAAACAGTGATTAGTTAGATGAGTCTTTGAATTCGTATTTTGAACCAGGTTTTGTGGTCTAAGTGTTGTGGATAACCATTTTCACAAATTTTAATCAAGAAAGGATGTTTATTTATGAAATTAGTTGGTATCGATGTTGGAAAGAACAGTCACCACTTCTGTGTTATGGACAAAGAAACTGGTGAATTCAATGTTACACCTTCTTCTTTTTCTAACAACAAAGAAGGATTTGACTTTCTGATCAACTCTCTTAAACCGTATTCTAAAAAATCAATTCTAATTGGTATGGAAGACACTGGGCATTACCATGTTGCTCTTCTAAAATTTCTTCTTAGCAACGGATATACTGTTGCCTTGATCAACCCTAAAACTACAGATCTTACCCGCAAGATGGAAGGCGGCATTACTAAGAATGACAAACTGGATACAATCACTATTTGTGATGTTCTAGATACTCCTGAGCGTAAGAAACAGTATCGTATTACTAAAGTTGACCGTTTTGATTTATACGAACAGAGACAATTGACTCGTCATCACCATAATCTAAAGGAAGAACTCAATATATACTGTA
>NZ_JAJDMK010000277.1:0-267 GCF_020593575.1 Holdemanella sp. DFI.5.55 | reverse complement strand
CCGGCTGGCAGCGGTATTTCAGTCAGCACGATGAAAAAAATCAAGGCTCAGCACGTTACGGGACTGCTGTTTACGTCAACGCCTGCTCGTCAATATCCGGCCGGTGAATTTGCCAGTCAATTGATTGGTCTGGCTACTGCCAAGACCAATGACAAGACGGGTCAGACCAAGCTGGTTGGGCGACTGGGATTGGAAAGCTATTTCAATAAGAACCTGACCGGTATCAACGGCCTAAAGGAAATCAAGCAGGACGTCTATGGCTATCAG
>NZ_JAJDMK010000276.1:0-267 GCF_020593575.1 Holdemanella sp. DFI.5.55 | reverse complement strand
GCAGCCGGGATTAGTCTGGTTGGCTGCGGCAGCTCGACCAGTACGCAGTCAAGCGAGTCGTCATCTGAGTCGTCACAATCAACGACCAAGACGACGGCGGCTTCCAAGGCCCGCGATCAAGCCAATAATCAGATTATGTCTGGTCAGTATAAGGAAGCCTTAAAAACGCTGCTAGCGGTCAAGAATCCGGATTCGCAGACGCGCAGCATGATTAAAGATCTGCAGAAATACTTAGCGGCTCAAGATGCCTATAATGATCAGGAATAT
>NZ_JAJDMK010000275.1:0-268 GCF_020593575.1 Holdemanella sp. DFI.5.55 | reverse complement strand
CAGAAACAACAGGTGGCATTAGTCCAGAGGCCTGGGTTGATGTTAATGATTTAACTCTTCGGTCAAGTTTAGCAAGCTCTAATATCGGCACTGTAAGCGTAGACCATGGGCATAGCACGAATGATGTCTCAGTGTCCTTTAGAAAATTTTTGACAGTCAAAGATGGTCGTGTCAATGCGACTCAAGCGGTCATAGACGCAATGACATCAGGCTACCTTGTCGAAGTACCCCATGATTATACTTTGCGCGTCGAGGCTGCTGATATCCC
>NZ_JAJDMK010000274.1:0-268 GCF_020593575.1 Holdemanella sp. DFI.5.55 | reverse complement strand
CGAAGCCGTCCCATCACCAGCCAAAGTGTGATTCAACCCAGGATCCTTAAAGTAGTTGCGTTCGGTCAGCTCGTTAAGAACCATGATATGCCCCATGTGCTCAGTCATGGTAACAAATGCAATTGGTGCCATGCTTAAAATCGCGCCCCAATAAAAATGCGGCTGATAGGTCACGAACGGAACCTGAAAATCAGGCAGACTGAACCAATGTGCCGCAGCTACTGGCGCCAGGTCAACAATGCCAAACAGACAGGCAATCACATAGCCG
>NZ_JAJDMK010000273.1:0-268 GCF_020593575.1 Holdemanella sp. DFI.5.55 | reverse complement strand
CCTTGTCCAGCATTTGCCGCACTTGGTAGGTCAGTTGCTGAATCAGCTTTTCGGCCGCGGTGAAGGTTGGCTTATCAGACATGCGCAGTGTTTGGCGAGCAATGCGGATCGCGGCATCGCCAATTCGCTCCATGTCAGAACTGGCTTTTAGAATTGACATGGTTTCACGAAAATCGGAGGCCATGGGGTTTTTACGAATCAAGACGTCAAAAACGTTCTTTTCCAGTTCGATCTCAGTTTGATTAACCTGCTGATCCTTGGAAATCAC
>NZ_JAJDMK010000272.1:0-268 GCF_020593575.1 Holdemanella sp. DFI.5.55 | reverse complement strand
GGGATTAGATCCAGCTTACCGTACAGGGTGTAAGTTAGCAGTTATAGACCCAACAGGAAAAGTCACTGATATTGATGTGATTTACCCCCATAAACCTGCTGGAGCTAGTGCGCGCAGTGAAGCAGCAACGAAGTTTAAAAAAATTGTTAAAGATTTTGGGATTGAAATGATCGCGATTGGAAACGGTACAGCTAGTCGTGAATCTGAGCAATTTGTTGTGGATAATTTAAAAGAAATTGATCAAGAAGTTTATTATGTGATTGTGAAC
>NZ_JAJDMK010000271.1:0-268 GCF_020593575.1 Holdemanella sp. DFI.5.55 | reverse complement strand
GACATCGATTAGATTGCTAGTTTCAAAATCTAAAAGAAGACAAGAGTATTTATTCTTTCTAGATGTTTTTGAATAGATCTCATCTATACAAATGACTCTGGGAAGTGTCTGACGAGGTATGTTCACATAATCATCAAATATAGCTTCAGCTTGTGTACTTGATATATTGTTGTGCTTCGCAGCTGAAGAAAATGTTGAATTGTATTCTTTCAGCTGTTATGAAGTGACCTTTGTCAAGACAAAATTACACTCATATTCTAAAAATATT
>NZ_JAJDMK010000270.1:0-268 GCF_020593575.1 Holdemanella sp. DFI.5.55 | reverse complement strand
TCAGATTGTTGACAAAAGCCTATACCTTTTCGTAAGGGCATAGGCTTTTTATTGTATATAGGCAATTTTCGAAATGAAATTGTCTTTTTTTGTATATTTTGAAGGATATATAGAAGATTTCGATGGTTTTCTTCTATTTTTTCCTCTCCAAAGGGACATTTTTTTCAGATTATGACACGCAAAAATCAACCAAGCATTCTGTTGGTTTTTCTTCAAGCCTTTTAACCTTGTGAAACGTAGTCCATTGTTTTCTTTACAGTCCGCAAAT
>NZ_JAJDMK010000269.1:0-269 GCF_020593575.1 Holdemanella sp. DFI.5.55 | reverse complement strand
CATAGGTACCATTATGGGGGCACTTGCACCCAATTTTTATGACTTTGGTTGCCGGTCGATTGGTTCTGGCGTCATAATGCCCTTAGTTAATGTTATGGCCATGCGTTATGCTGATCCTGGTCACCAGGGACGTGTCATGGGAATGGTTGATTGAGCATTTAACTTTTCGCCAATTATTGGTCCTTCTGTTGCGGAATTGATTTTGGCTGATTTTAACGTTTATTATATTAACTTTTGTTCTTTCATTTATCATAATGCCACATTTAGGC
>NZ_JAJDMK010000268.1:0-269 GCF_020593575.1 Holdemanella sp. DFI.5.55 | reverse complement strand
GAAAAAGGCATACGAAAAAGTGATCCGTATGATAGCACATGAGGTGAATAATACGACTGCGGGCATTACCTCTACTCTTGATACGGTGGATGGTGCCTTGGAATGTATGGAGGATACGGAAGACTTGCGCGAAGTGATGAAAGTCTGCATAGAGCGTTGCTACAGCATGAGCCGTTTTATCACGAATTTCGCCAATGTGGTGAAGATTCCCGAGCCTCAATTACAATCAGTGGACTTGAATGACCGCGTGGCCGCTTGCAAGACATTTA
>NZ_JAJDMK010000027.1:0-27091 GCF_020593575.1 Holdemanella sp. DFI.5.55 | reverse complement strand
CGTTTATAGGTAAGACTCATAAATTTAAGAATTTGCTTAACTTAATGACATTGGAGATTTATCAACTGTATTCCAATCCATTCAGATTTTGATTTCTAATTTACCAAGGGAGTATCCGATTATTTCACGGTTAATTTTTTTCTCACACTCGCACGATCAATAACGTATTTAGTGATTTGATTGAATATGCAATGGAAAAGTTGAGTGTGATGTAATCAAACTTCTGAATTTCATGAACTTTCGGTCAATGCCTACTTGCAGTTGTGAGATAGAGTTGAGGGTACTACATCAATCATTTTTGAAAATTTAGAATAATGGTTCTAAATCATAAAGCGAACAATTTGAATTACATAGCTTATTGATAAAGTAAACTTGGCCTTTACCAGTAACTTTGGTTGTTCTTGTAGCTTTTGGTGGAGCATCACCACGTTCAATCGTTCTGACTACAATTTCAAATAAACCTAAATTCATTGCCATTTGAGTAGGCTCTGTTGAGTTCTTACAGATGTAGCCTTTTTCTCTTAACCATCTGTACAACTTCTTTTCGCCAATGTCATAGCCATTCTGCTTAATCAATTTAGCTAAGTCACCAATCAGAATTGAAGAATCACTAGCTTTAACTGCATCTGCAAAGAAAGCTTTCGGTTTCATTTCTTCATTTTCAATTTGAAGATTAGCAATTGTTTTATGTGCAATATCTAGTGCACGAGCCATAACCTTTTCAGGACTGTTCCATGCTTTTTCTAATTCGATCAGCTTTTTACGGATTTGTTTTCCTTTTTCGTTACGTTGGAGCATTGCAATTTCTTTTGCCATATCAAGTGTGATTTGGTAGTCTTGTAATTCTCTCATTGCTCCGTTATTAACAACCGTACAATTTTGTACACTTGTAAAATCCACGTTTTCTTCAAATCCATATTCCGACATTTGCTCAAACCATCTAGAGAATCTTCCTGCAATGTTTAATTCTTTGTGCAATTCTCTAGCCGACAAAGTTAATTTGTCACCATTTGTAGTTACATTAAATAATTCGTTCATATTGCCTCCTTTCTTATGTTCACGTTTTTGTGTACTTAAATCTTAAAAAAAATATTGTCTCTTTCTTCGTTCGATAATTCTAAAACATCTTGAATAGCTTTAATTTCTGATTGCCTAAATTCTCTTGCTTCATTTAACTTATAGTTAAGGGATGAAAGGCTTATGCCTGTTTTATCAGACAATTCTTGCATTGTCATAGATTTTAAAGCTAAGAAAGATTTTAACAAAGCTTTATCAGTCATCTTTGCCTCCTTTCTTATGTCCACGTTTCTGTGTACACCATTAATATACTCTCATAATGTGTACATGTCAACACTTTTGTGATAAAAAAGTTCACATTTTTGAATATTACTGTTATAATTAAGATAGATAAAGGAGAAATCAATATGAACAACGATAATGTTTTAGGTGAACGTGTTAGAAAACGCAGAGAAGAATTAAATTTAACCCAAGAAGAATTAGCTAAAAGAGCTGGTTATCAGTCTCGAAGTTCAATTAATAACATTGAAAACGGAAGACCAGCTTCATTAAAAGTTGTACATAAGCTTGCAGAAGCTTTAAATGTTTCTGAATGGTATTTACTCGGCTCGTGTGATGCAGAAGATACTACACCATACGCAGAAATTAAAGACAAAATTAAACAAATGCGAACTTACGATTATGCAAACGGCATCACCGAAAATTTCATCAATTATTTAAGATGTCATATTTGGCAAGTTAAAGAAGTGTCTGATGATGTCGATAATGGAAAAGAAATCACAGAAGAAAAGTATTTTGTTGTAACAAGCGAAAATGGCGTATCAATAAAGCTAACGCAAGAAGAATTAGATGAATTGGACAAAAAAACAAGTGAATACGTTGAAACACTTATATTAAATGAATTTAAGAAAAAGTTAGGATTATAAGGAGAATAAAAATGGGATTTTTAAAAGATTTAAAAGATATGAAACAAGCCTTTCAAGAAGGATACAATGAATCAGCTCGTGAAAATGAACGTGAAAAAAGAATGATAGCTAGCCTTCAAGGAAGAAAAGTCACAGCCACAGAAGCACGAGAAGTCTTTATGAAGATAAAAGAAGATGAGTTAGAAGAAGAATTTCTTGAATGGGTTTCTGATAATGAAATTAGATTAAAATAAAAAAAATGCCTACCATTGGCTTTGGTAGGCTTAGTTAGAATGATACGAATGGCATTTGAAGTTTTACAAGTAAGAACACCATACGTACGCATTCATTCTATCATATTTAGAAAAAGAAATGGAGTGAATATCATGACAATTATATCTCGTGAAAAAGGACGAGTTAAACAATACCAATACCGTGTATATTTCACTGATGTGTTCGGCAATCGAAAACAACGTAATTCAAAATGGTATGACACGCAGAAAGAATGTAAGGATGCAGAAGCTTTGTTTTTAATCAAATCACAAGAAAAAAATATATACGATATTAAATTCAAAGATTTAGCAAATGAATATATTGAGTACTCATCCAAAGCAAACACATCCAAGACTAAACTGGATAAGCAAATGATGTTGCGAAAATATTGTGATATGCTTGCTGATCGCAACGTAAATTCGATAAAAATTGCATATATGAAGCAAGTTCGTGATTATATTGATGATTTAGGTTTGTCTACTTCCAGGAAGAATAGAATACTAGGTTTTATTAATTCAGTATTCAAATATGGAATGAAATACCATGGGATCAAATCGAATCCAATGGGCCTTATAGACCGCTTTACAAAGTCCACAGACGAGAAATTGCAAGAGATGGACATTTATACCATAGATGAGTTTAATCGCTTTCTAGATGCAATTGACGAAGACCACAGAGAGTTTAGGAACTATTACTTTGTATTATATTGGACTGGCATGAGATTAAATGAATGTGCATCATTAACTTTTAATGATTACAATCATAAATTCATAAATGTACATCGTCAATGTGTCAATGGTGAGTGGATGCCGTTAAAGACAAAAGGCTCGAAAAGACGAATCGCGATTGATAAGGACCTTTATTCGATATTGGATGAACAATACCAGAAATACAAAGACTATCCTGAGTTCAGTATGGATTGGTTTGTATTTGGTGGATACAATCAATTCAACCAAACCACAGTCACACGAATCAAGAATGAAGCGTGTGCACGTGCCAATATGCGACAAATACGCATTCATGATTTCAGACATAGCCACGTAGCAAATCTAACTGAAGCAGGAGTAAACATTTATAAAATATCGAAAAGACTTGGCCATTCTTCAGTCACCATAACCATGGACCGATACGGCCATCTAATCGATGAAGATGGTGATGAGATTTTGAACGCAATGAGAAAAAAATAACACAAATTTATATCTCATTTATGTCTTGTTTTTCTCGAAATTCACGCATTTTAACAAAGCTACACGAATTTAGTTGCTTTATATAAAGCTTAAATGACCTCAACGAACGGATTAACAAAATCCCGTACGCGCTACCATTAAACAATTACTCCTTTACATAAAGGAGTTTTTATTTTATGTACAAATCGTGTGAGATATATTAAGAATATACCATGATTTATACAGTTATATGTTTGGTAATATATTAGAACTTTTAAGAAGACTTTTAGTACTTAGTGTATTCATGAAATTACTTTACGCTATGTACTTAAAATACAGAGATTGGTAAATCTTAGAAAGGACTAATCTTTATAATGTTAGAAAAATTAACAGAATTTTTATAGCGATTGGAATCGCCAAATTTATTTACGCCATGTATTTAAAACACAAACAAAATTAAGTCTAGCAATAGGATTTTTTATTTTAACAAAAAGAAAAAGCACATCCTAAGATGCACTCTCTTCAATCTTACGCTTTTCTAGATACTTGATTTTTTCATCATGAACCCATTCCATAATGACACGATAATTAGTCATTAAGAAATCTCTCCATTCTGGTTGAACAATAACTCTTCTTTTAAGGCCTCTATCATTTTCAATAATATATGGAAGTCTATATTTTTCATTATAATCTTTGATTGTTTCTATAATATCTTTAGGACGATTCCAAATTGGATCATTACCACCTACATCCACCAAAAAGCTCGATAGCAAACGATATGGTGTCTGCATGATCAATAGTTTCTTATATTCCTTTAAATCTTCATCATGTTGTTTCACACAAATAATAATTTCTTGTTTCGAACAATTTTCAGGCAAATACTTTTGGATACTTAAAATCGCATTTTCCAATGCGTTTGTACGCTTTTGATGAATCAACGGACCCAAATGATATCCTTTTTCTACCACATCCTCATAGGCTAAAGAAATCATTTCATCCAAGATTTCATCAAATTCAATTGTATCCTTATAAATCATTAAATTTAACACTGCCTCTAACCAATAGAAAGAATAAGAAGAACTTGTAAATTCTAGAATCTTCTCAAAATAATCCAATCGTAGTTCAAAACTATATAAATCTAAGAATTGTAATCGTTCGACATCTAACATACCCTTATTTTATCAGTTCTGTGTACTTTTTAGAAGATGCTTTACACTTTTCTACCGGATATTTCTTCTTATTTTGTTCTAATTTCATCAACAAAATCTCTTCCATATCCACGCCCAATTTATTGGCCATCAAAATACAATAATTCATCACATCGGCAAGTTCTTCACAAACATGTTGCTTATCATATTCATTGTTCCATTGAAAACATTCCAACAACTCTCCTGCCTCAATACTAATCGATTTAGCTAAATTTTCCGGGTTATGAAATTGATCCCAATCTCTTTCCTCATTAAATTTTAAGATTTCTTCAACTGCCCTTTTCATCTTGCCCCTCCATTATTCGATACTTCTTTGGCGATATGCCATACACCTTTTTAAACGCCTGAATAAAATGTGTCACATTATTAAAACCTACAATCTCTGATATTTCCGTTACATTCAGCGTGGCATCTTTTAAAAGATTTGTTGCCTTCTGCAACCGATACTGAATTAAATACTCATATGGTGTTATATTTAACATCTTATTGAAACAACGATTACACTGCGCAATACTCATCATCCCTGCGTCCGCAATATCTTTTAAAGATAACTCATCGGCGTAATGCGTATGAATATATACAAGCATCACTTGTACTCGTTCTTGTCTTTCGACATCTTTTTTGTTTGGAATAAAATCGATTTCAGATAAACTCTTCACCAATTGTCTCCAAATCATTGTGATCAAAATAGAAACATCATATTCAAACATATCCGAACCATTTAAATAAATATTATAAATATCATACAAACATTTAATAATCTGATTCTTTTCCTTGATTCCATAACATCTTAAAAAATCCATACGCGTATAAGGCCATACATACTTATATTTCATTCGACTCTCTTTAAAGAAAAAAAGTAATTCTTCAGGAAAAGTAAGTGTCACATATTCTCCATCCTCACTCATATCGCTCGACATATGCAAAGCACCCTTATTAATAAACAATGCCTCTTTTTCTTTGAGCTCATACTCTATTCCATTCACCTGATAACTCACATAGCCCTTAGTACATAGCACAAACTGCAAGTCTTCATGCCAATGCAAAGACTTAAAGCCACTGCCAATCGGTAAATCACTATATTTTCTAACAACACAGATATTTATAGGAAATAATTCATCCGAATATCCGTTTATAATGTGTAATTTATTCTCCATAAATTAAATATAATACAAAAATGATAATATATCTATATTTTTTGACTATTTATCATAAGACAAAGCTCTATACTGTAATTATAATTATAAATGTATTCAGAAAATTTCTATCTGATACTCATGTTCGATATCCCATAATAAAAGATATCATCTTTCCAGTAACAAGTATTCTATTTAAAACGATTGAAAGGCATAAACTTCACAAGACAAAAATACAATTGTTTTAAATTAGGAATGCAATCTCTATGAAACAGCCAATGGCTGTTTTTTTATTTGGAAAGAAAAAAGAACAAGTCAATGTTCCAATATTTCAATATCTACAATATCCTCTATTTGTATCTGAATATTCTCTTTAAAAAATAGAGTCTTATTTAATTCATCTATACGCTTAAAAGACAAAACGCTCTCCATGTACTGACCACCACTTTTTGTCTTATCCTTCTCAAAATAAGTGATTCTGCATTTCGATTTCAAATTTATCAATTCAATGATTTTCTCATTGATTCTAAGCTTTTCTTCATTCGATAAAATGCGTTTTGTCTGAGTTATTCTTTGTTGCTCTAATATCGCCTCTTTATGACCTGTTAAAGCTGCAAAAGGTGCAAATTGAGCGGCACGATCTGACATAGACATCTTTGGATATTTACTTTTAGGTCGATTCATTGTATACCATCTTTCATCCATTATGCCTTATGCCCTCCAATCTGCGCATTTCTTTCTTTTGCCTTAGCTCCCTTTTCAAAATCCGTTCCCTTTAAGATTGAATTTTTGCCATACTTATTCTTTATTTTTAAAGTCACCTTTTGAAGATCGTTTTCCTTCTTTAATTCTTCTTCATCCACATTTGAAAATAAATCAATCTGTTCAAAGCCACGATTCTTTTCATCTATCACTTCAACAGCCGCCACATTGATTCTTCGCACCAATAAACTAGAATCCACATACCGATCAAATACATCCAATATATTTTGAATTAGAATTGAATTCGCATTTGTCTTTTGAGGCAAATGAACAATTTTATTTAAGCTTTTCGGCAAGACTCTCCCATAAAAATCAACCATCGTTTCGCCCGTATAATCCTCATTTACTTCATAACCAATAGTAAGAACCACTTTATTTGTCACCAAATGCTTATCCACCAAACTTAAAGCTAAAGATTCCACCATTTCCTTTACTAAAATCTTAGCCTTTTCTTTTTCATACCCACAAGATAAGACTTGTCCCGAACCTATACTATTCTTTTCTGGCTTATATGCCTTGATATCTTCAATCGTACAAGGTTCATATCCCCACGCATGATCAATCAATAGTTCGGCATTTACACCAAATGTCTTAAACAAAACATCCTCATGTTCCAAGCTAAAGGCACAAAGCTTTCCCATTGTATCAATACCTAGTTTATGCAATCTTTTCTCATACCCTTTTCCAACACGCCAAAAATCAGTCAATGGCTTATGATTCCACAACAATTTACGATACCTATATTCATTTAAAGCCGCAACACGAACCCCATTCTCATCTGGATTTTTATGTTTGGCCACAATATCCATCGCCACCTTGGCAAGATATAAATTCGTACCAATACCTGCCGTAGCCGTGATGCCTGTTGTCTCATAAATATCTAAAATCATTTTCATTGCGAACTCTTTGGGTGTTAAATGATACGTATTTAAATATGGCGTCGCATCAATAAACACTTCATCAATGGAATATACATGAATATCTTGGCTTGAAACATATTTCAAATAGATATTATAAATTTGTGTACTGATATCCAAATAGTATTTCATTCTTGGAGGTGCAATTAAAAAATCGACTTCAAATCTAGGATTCTGTTTTAAAATTTCATCATCTGCTGATTTACCATCAAAACGCAAAAGCCCCTTTTTCCTTTTTGCATTCACATCTCTTACCTTTTTATTCACCTCAAACAAACGACACCTTCCTCCAATTCCATACTGTTTCAAAGAAGGCGATACAGCCAAACATATTGTCTTTTCTGTTCTAGAAGTATCTGCCACTACAAGATTAGTTTTTAATGGATCCAATTCTCTAGATACACATTCGCAAGAAGCATAGAAAGACTTTAAATCGATAGCCAAATAAATTTTTGACTTCATGAACGCGTAATCTTTTTAAGAAGACCATTTAATTCATCCAAACCAGAAGTCACTTCATTCAATTGACCTCTTAACGTAGGAATCATCTGTTTCAACTCTTCTTTTACGGCTTTTTTTGCTTTTTTCTTCTGATATTTCTTTACCTTTTGAATTATTTTCATCTAAAACTCCAATCGCATTTGATACCAAACTACACCACCATGAACACTTGAGGATACACCCTCATTTTTAAACCCAAACTTACTATAGTAAGGCACCAATCTATCTTTACAAGTTAACACCAATCCTTTTCGGTTCTCTTGTCTAGCCAAATCAATCATTGCACACATGATCTTCGCGGCATAACCATTTTTTTGATAATCTGGTAATGTATTTAATCCAAATATCATTTGCCAGTCACCATCTTCATCATGCATCGAAGCATCACTATACATTTCATCCGTTAAATCTCTTTGGTTTGTACAAAAACCATCGATAAAACTAATCAATTGATTTTTTTCGAACAATAAAAGAAAATGGTTCGCATATACATTTAATCTTTCTTGAATCTCTTTTGAAGTCGCTGCTTCATTGGGTGGAAAACAAGTTGCTTCTACCTTAGATAATATTTCTGCATCTCCAATCGTTCCTTTTCTAATCATGAAATCACCTCGCAGGTATTATACCAAAAAAGAAGTGATTACTCACTTCTTAATGCCTCTACAGGATCTTTTTTACTCGCAATCTTGGATGGAATCAAACCTGCAAGAATCGTTAATACTAAATCAATGAAAATCAAGAATATAGCTCCATTGACTGGTAATTTGGCAATATGCGCAACACCAGTCATATTCTCAACGACCACACTAATTGGAACATTCAATACAAGTGTAATTAATATGCCTAATACACCACTAATCAATCCAATAATAAATGTTTCTGCATTAAATACACGCGTAATATCTTTTTTACTAGCACCAATTGAGCGTAAGATACCAATCTCTTTTGTACGCTCCAATACCGAAATATACGTAATTATACCAATCATGATGCTTGATACAATCAGAGATACAGATACAAAGGCAATCAAGATATAACTAATGATATTCACAACACTTGTTACTGAACTTAACATTGTCCCGATAAAATCGTTGTATGTGATCACATTACTCTTTGTCTGTTTCTTATTATAAGAAGTAATCAAATCACTCAGCTTTTCTTTTCCATCAAAACTTGACGCATACAAAGAAATCTTTGTCGGAGTTGAATAATCTACAACGCCAAGTTTTGTCAAATTCGAATCATATGTCGCATTGATATTCTCATTATACGTATTCATATAATTCATCAATTCTTCTTGCGACATACTTGAAAGCTGCATCATCTGCTCATTTGTAAGATTTGACATACTAATCTTTTGGCCTGAGGCAAATTCAGTCTGCGTAAAAATATTGATATTTGGATTTGCCTTTTGTTCTTTTACAATTTGAGAATTCTCCGTCTTAGAAGTTACATACTCTTCCATAGCCTTTGTATAATACACACCACCCATTGTTGGTTGTGATACAGTTGAATCGCTTGGTTTAATAATTCCAACCACCTTGATTTCAGGACTCTTCGAAACAACATCCTTCATATACGATTCATTTTCACTTTGGTTAATCCATAAACCATTTACCTTTTGATATAAATCGCTATTTAGAACCAATCTAAACTTCAAATTTAAGATATCATCCACACTATACGATTCTAGGTTTGTCTTTGAAATCTTATCCGTCTCTCCATTTAAAATCTTTTGATAATTCTTAACCAATTCATCCTGATCCAATAATCCTAAAGAATAAAGTGCATAATCGGTAATCTCATTATTTTCATCGACCTCTAAAACCACCTCATTATAGTTTGTTGGCCACTTACCTTCGACAAGCTGATATTCATCATCTCGAAGCTTTTTCGATTCGGGTAAAGAAAGCCATACTTGATCATTGGTCATAGCACTTGAATCCACAAATTGAGATTGCAGGGACATCATATCCGACATGCCTAATTTATCCAACAAACCATTTGGCGATACTTGCACTAAGCCAGAATCTGTATTCTCATTATAAACTTGTAAATTTAAATTATAATCATACTCAATTGCCTTCGCCGTCTTTCTAAATTCTTTACCCTTACCACTTTCAATATAGGATTTAAAAGCCGATAGATTATTCTTCTTTGAACTCGATAAAGATTCTAATACATCCTCTACATAAGGACGAGAATAGATTTTAGAATCCTTATGTTCCTCTGTCTTTTTCTTCATGCCCATCATCGTTGTCATCAATGTAGACACATCACTCGAACTCGATTGAATCTCAATCGGATAACTGGCCATTGTATCATTTTCCATTTGATCAATATACGACTGCATACCATGCGACAATGACATAATCAAAGCAATTCCAATAATTCCAATGCTTCCGGCAAAAGAGGTTAAAAAAGTACGTGCTTTTTTTGTCATTAAATTATTTAAACTTAATGAGCAAGCCATTTTAAAAGACATGCCAGGTCTTTTTAACACACTCGTATCCACATTTGTTTCTGTTTCATTAAAAGGATTGGAATCCGAAACTAAAGTGCCATCCTTTAAACGAATGATTCGGCTTGAATATTCATCGGCCAATTGCGGATTGTGTGTAACCATAATGACAAGCTTATCTTTAGAGATTTCCTTTAAGATCTCCATAATCTGCACACTTGTGGCACTATCCAAAGCACCAGTTGGCTCATCTGCCAAAATAATATCCGGATTATTGACAATGGCACGGGCAATCGCAACACGCTGCATTTGTCCACCCGACATCTGGGTTGGCTTTTTATGAATTTGATTCGAAAGTCCAACCTTATTTAAAGCCTCTATAGCTCTTTTTCTTCTTTCCTCTTTATTGACTCCCGTTAGTGTTAAAGCCAATTCTACATTACTTAAAACACTCTGATGCATGATTAGATTATAGGATTGAAACACAAAACCAACCTGATGATTACGATACGTATCCCAGTCTTTATCACTATAGTCCTTTGTACTTTTTCCATTAATAATCAAATCACCCGAAGTATAATGATCCAAACCACCAATAATATTTAGAAACGTAGTCTTGCCACATCCACTCTGTCCAAGTATTGAAACAAATTCATGTTCACGAAAAGAAAGTGATACACCTTTTAATGCATGTACAATTTCATCTCCTGAAACATAATCTTTTATAATATTTTTACATTGAAGCATAAAATCCCTCCGCTTGAGTTAATTATAAAAAAATATCTCTTGATTTTTCAATCGACTGATTTTAACATATTGTTACGAAAGCAACAGGTGTTGATTATGAACAGAAAAATACAAATGACAAAAAAATTCATTCGTCTAGCTTTATTTGAATGTCTAAAAGAAAAAGACATCAATAAGATTACCATTTCTAGCTTATGTGAAAAGGCCGATATCAATCGTTCCACCTTTTATAAGTATTATGGAAGTCAATATGATGTCATTAAAGAAATGGAGCAAGAAGTCATTCAATTGATCAATGAACAATTAAATGATCAACCAAAAGAAACTTCTTTTATCCAATTACTCCAATTTTTAAAATTTAATAAAGAAACCATCAAAATCTTTTTTGAATGCAATGTCGACAATGAATTTCCTAAACAAGTTCTAGCACTCGATTCCATCAACAATCAGCTTGAACAAGTCTCTCAAAACAATCCATACATCAAAAACTACATTCTTTTTGGATCTCTAGCCACCATTCAACAATGGATCGATGCAGGATGTATTGAATCTTGTGAAGAAATTGCGAATATCATCAACAGTATTGTAGATAAATTAGTACGTTAATCAAGAATTCGCTTATTGTATACACGAATTGAAATCCTCATAGAAATAAAGTATAGAATAAAACTTGTAATCAATAAACCCACACTAAACATAATAGGATCTAATGTGTTCAATAACGATTCAATCGATTGAAAGAACTTAGGAATAAATTGATTTAAGAAAGCGAATAAGAAAGTACATCCAAACACAACTACAAACAATACAATTCTTCCTTTTTCGTTGCCTTCCTTTAATTGAAAAGGCAAAGATAAAGCTAACAACAACAAAGCTGTTGATAAAATTATAAGTGTTTCCATAAAGCACTTTTACGGAAACAACCTAATATTGTGACAAACACAAAACCAATTCCCGTAATAATCAAAGAAAACAAATATTTTTCTTTCACATAATCCGATTTAGAAATAGGCAAAGTAAACAAAGTCTTTAAGCTGTGATTGGCTTCATCATACGAAAAAACTATCCTAATTCAAATGTCATCGTTAAACTATAACGTGCATATAGAAACTAAGCCGTGCATTTAGCGAGACAGAACACAAATCGTTAAAGTAAGAACGGATAATACTCACTTGAAACGGTGAAACTAAAAACAGGTAACACAGTCTAGAATTAGACTACAAAGACTCCTTCTCGTGTTTGTTTAGAGTATTCTCTGAGTAAACATAAAAAAACAAAGAAACATATAAAGTCTCTTTGTTCTATGCATTCGAGATGTAATCACAGATGTTCTTAGATACAGGTGCTTTCAATGAAGGTCTTCTCTTTTTACAACTTGGACAAACCATCCTCACAGAAACCTCCAAAACACTCCCCATAGTTAAATAGAAGGCATAAAAAAAGTGGGTAAATTGATGAGGTTTACCCGTTACTAGTTTTGTCTATACATCGACAAACTGGGATTTATTAATTTAATACTTATTCCATTTGCATTTTGTCCCATCCTCATTTCTTTGAAGCATTTCAACCTCTCCACCGCCGTGAAGCAAAACTATCAACGGAATATCCAAAACATTTGAAATCACTTCCAATTCTTTTACTGTTGGTTTTTTTTCGCCTTTTTCATAAGATTGCACAGATACAATATCAGTTTTAAGAAGTTGTGCTAACTGTAGTGTAGTTAAACCTTTTCGCTCCCTATTTTCTTTGATACATTGTCCTATTTTTTTTATGTTCATAAAATACCTTCTTTAATCATATATCAACTTCAAATTCTAATTTATCTAGCTAAATAATATCATACACCTTAGTTTTTAAACATTTGCTATATTAACCAATTTAGCTAGAATTACAATTCTCTTATTGTTATCTCTTGTATCACAAGTAACCAATGTCATTAATTGATCATCTTTATTTACTGAAACACCAGTTTTATATAATCCTCTATTAATGAAATCTGATATAAAGGCATTAATCTGATTATCAAGTTATATGCAGTAACTACATAGACAAAAATTGCTACACCTGCAAATATCATAGCATCTTTCTTTGCACCATTATCATAACACTCCCTTGCATTCGTCAAAAAGGTTAATCCCATAAAAACAAACATAATTGGCAGTGTTATATCAGTAGACACTATGTTCATCAGTCCAAGAGAACCGAAAATAATCGTTAAAACACTAAATATTACTTTCTTGGTACGCATAAGTACTTCTCCTTCCAACTTCTGTTTCTTTTTAGATACACTAATTTATTCGAGATTTTTTATAACTAAGTTGTAATTGCTATCATAATGCAGTCCAAGTTCTCTACACATTCTATCGTTTACCTTATCTAAGGCTTTTTTGTATTCTGCGTACTGTGGAGATAGCACCATCAAATTAGGAATGAATATGTCGTTATATCCTTTATCTTGGAACTCTTTCTGCATTTTTCTCTGGGCAATAAATGACGGATGATATTTCATAATGCCAGTTTTCATTTTAGCACCTTTCTTTACCATTTCTTTTAATTTTTCATATTCGCTTTCACTCATATCACGATAATAAGCTATCATCTCATCTGCAGTTCTTGTTTCCGGTGCAATCCCACCTGCTATTTTTACACCTATTCCCATAATAAAAGGAACTTTCAATGTCGTTTCATCACAATACTCTAATATGTTCCGTAAGGCTTGCTTCTGCTCCAGAGTCTTTAATCTCACATTAAGAAATGGTTTGAAGTGACTTTTTAAGTGACTTTTTAAGTAATCTCCCCATTCTTTCCCCGGTAATAAAGACTCAATCGCATTTTCGACAGTTTGGTAATCAAGTATCTCATTTGCCTTGTCTGCATTACCATCATCTATAAATTGCTTCAACGCTTCAAGTTCTGAGTCCTGTAAAATTTTTTCCTGTAATTTTTCCTGATAAATACGTAAAAGAATACTTTTATCATCTTTTTCCAAAAGGGTTTGTATATCTTTAATACCAATCCCAAGCTTTCTATATACCGAAATTTTTTTTAAAGTTTTAACGTCTTGCATGGAGTAGTTTCGATAGCCGTTGCTATCTTTATCTACTGACAACAATCCTTTTTCTTCATAGTATTTAACTGCACGCTTTGTCATTCCGACTTCCTTAATAATTTCATTTAATAACATCGGACACACCTCCTTGTGATGATAGTATAAGGGTGTACGTTACGTACAAGTCAATATATTTTTGAAGTTTTCATTTCAATCATACAAATTCGATTTATTGATTTATTTTAACACAAAATATAAGTGGTTTGTAGAGAGGAAATATATCGTGTTTAATTTTCATACAAAAAATTTGTAACACCATCATATTACCAATAAAAACTTGTAAAACCTATATCGCTTTATAACTGTTTTCATGAAACTAACAGCTTCTTTTAAGAAAAAGATTTGTTCTCACTTCATGAAACTAAGAATTACGTTTGCTTATTCGTGCTCAATAAAGCACAAAAAACAAAGAAACATTAAGTCTCTTTGTCCTTAGGCGTTCGAGATGTAATCACAGATATTCTTAGATGCAGGTGCTTTCGATGAAGGTCTTCTTTTTTTACAACTTGGACAAGCCATCTTCACGGAAACCTCCAAAACACTCCCAATAGTTAAATAGAAGGCATAAAAAAAGCGGGTAAATTGATGAGGTTTACCCGTTACTAGTTTTGTCTATACATCGACAAACTGAAATTTGACTTTCCTATTTTCTTAAAATCTCATGTGGAGCTTCTATTTCATTTGCCAAGGTATGCTCTGTTAATTCTGACATCAATTTCAATTTTTTATTAATCAATGGTCGCATACAATTAGGAACATGTTCCTGATGCGCTCTGTGGATTGCTACACATTCCTTACAGTTTCCGTGATAACGACAGGCTTTCAGGCAAGGACAGTGATCTTTGTCTTTATACTCCTTACGAAATTCTGCTGCAAATTCTTCTTGCAGTCTCAGCCCCTCGACACGGTTTCCCTTATGAAATTCTACCATCGCATTCAGTTCTTTCTGGTTCCCTTCAATCTTCATGTTATTATAGCGCCTCCATTTCAACTATTCCTCATTTTCTGATAAATCCCGATTTATTAATTTATTCTAACACAAAATATAAGTGGTTTGTAGAGAGGAAATATATCGTGTTTAGTTTTCATACAAAAAATTTGTAACACCATCATATTACCAATTTGTAAACGTAATTCTTAGTTTAACCGTTTTAGTGCCAACTCACTGTATGAGTTTTGTAAAAGAAGTTGTTAGTTAAAGGAAAATGTGGTCATTTCACTGAATCACTTTTCTAAAAGAAGCTCTTAGTTTAAGAAAAACGAGCAAACGGACATAAAAAAAGACCAACAATGGAAGTTGTTAGTTTTGGAGAGACAGTGTGCTTAGTTAAAAAATTCTTAGACTAGTTTTAGACTAAGTTACCCAGTCTTAGTTTAACGATTTTGAGCACTTTTATCGGAATAGATTTCTAAATACATTTTATAGTTTCACATAAAGAAACCATTCAATGCGAAAAGGAGATAAAAGCGCACGCCTAAGTTTCATAAAAGAAACGAAAAAAAGGGAAAGCCGTTAAGCTTTACCCGTTACTAGTTTTGTCTATACATCAAATGTCATCGTTAAACTATAACATGCATATAGAAACTAGGCCGTGCATTTAGCGAGACAGAACACAAATCGTTAAAGTAAGAACGGATAATACTCACTTGAAACGGTAAAACTAAAAACGGATAACATAGTCTAGGATTAGACTAAAAAAGCCGTTTCAATTTAGTCATTATCTAATTTTTATACACTTTTCCATCCTCAAGATGGCACGATTAACTTAATTCTGTAACTTCCAAGTTATATTCCTCCATGTCTAATCGTACCTTAACTTTATATATTACAAACCATTTGGTTGATAAATTCAATCCTGGCATATTTCCACCATGTAAATTTTCTAAAAATGACAACCCCCCTGCATTGCTGCAAGGTGCTAATGATTATAAACTATTCTTCAATTTAATAATTCTTTCTTCAATTTCACGAATCACTTTAATAAAATCCACATCATCTTTTCCTGTAGGGTCATCTAGTCCCCAGTTATCATCAAAAGGTCTACCGATAAAAGGACATCCAACATTACATCCCATTGAAATTACGATGTCTACGTCTGGGATATCTGTAATTAACTTGCTGTATTGACCATTTGTTTCCATATCAATTCCATAGAGTTTTTTCATTATACGAACAGCATCCTGATTGATTTGTGGCTTTGTTTCTGTCCCGGCAGAATAGCTTTCAAACACATCCGATGCTAGATGTTTCCCAAGTGCCTCGGCAATCTGACTTCTACAGGAATTGTGAACACAGATAAATGCTACCTTTTTTCTTCCATCTATCATTTCTTAAACCATCCTCTTGTACTATTGGCAACCTTTACAAGCACAAGCATAACAGGAACTTCTGTTAATACACCTACCGTTGTTGCAAGCGCAGCCGGACTCGTTGTACCAAATAATGCAATAGCTACGGCTACAGCTAACTCAAAGAAGTTTGATGCCCCTATCATTCCTGCCGGTGCTGCTATATCATGTGACAATCCAAATATCTTTGATGCTGAATAAGCAATAAAGAAAATAAGAACAGTCTGAACCGTGAGCGGTACTGCTATCAACACTATGTGCAAACGATTTGATAAGATAACCTCTGTTTGTGATGCAAATATTAAAACCAAAGTAAGAAGCAAGCCAACTGTAGTTGCCTTATCAAACTTATGAACAAAAGTGTTTTCAAAATACCCTATTCCTTTATTTTTAACTACAACTATTCTTGTTAATACACCCCCAACAAGTGGAATCACCACAAACAGAATCACACTGATAAACAATGTTCCATAGGGTACTGATACATTTGATACTCCAAGCAAAAATTTTACAATTGGCACAAATGCAATCAGTATGATTAAATCGTTCGTTGCTACCTGTACCACAGTATAAGCAGGATTTCCTTTTGTAAGAGTACTCCATACAAATACCATTGCTGTACATGGTGCTGCTCCAAGAAGCACTGCTCCTGCAAGATACTGAGTAGCAAGTTCTGGTGCAATAAATCCTTTAAATACTGTAAACAAGAACAATGATGCAATTCCATACATGGTAACTGGTTTTATTAGCCAATTTGTAATCCATGTAATGAAAAGCCCTTTGGGATTCTTTCCCACTTGTTTAATACTCTGAAAATCCACTTTAAGCATCATTGGATAAATCATAATCCAGATAAGTATTGCAATCGGAATAGAAATCCCAGATATTTCAAGACTACCGAGTGCATTAGGTATGGCCGGTAAAAGCTTACCAATGATTACTCCGACTACCATACATATAAATACCCAGATTGTAAGATACTTTTGGAAAAAATTAATTCCTTCACTCTTTTTCTTTGCCATTAAAATCCCATCTTTCCAAGCAGCTTAATTACTTCACAGCTCTTTAATACCTTACCCATTGAAGCAACTGTTTCATTCACAACAATGGCAGGCATACTCATAACACCGTAAGCCATAACCTTTTCCATATCTGTGATATATTCTACTTCAATTTCTAACCCTAGTTCTTCAATGGACTTTTTAACATTTTCATACTGATCATGACAGCTTTTACACCCAGCACCAAGCACCTTAATGCTTGTAAGCTTATTATCTCCACCACAACAGTTATTTACCTTTTGATTGCCACAGCAACATGATGATGCTTCATAAGTAGCTACTTCTCCATTGCAAGCACAAGCTGGCTCTATCTTAACTTCTTCTTTTTTCTTTCCTAATCCAAATAATGACATAATCTTTTCCTCCTGTTAAATAAGTAAATATTGAAATGCATTAAATGCATAACCAACAATAATAATTCCTACGGTACAAATTCCAATGAACAGACCTAAGAGTTTTGGTTTGATTGCCTTTTTCAGCATAATCATGGATGGAAGAGACAGTGTGGTTACTCCCATCATAAATGACAACACAACGCCCAATCTTGCACCTTTAGCAAGCAGTGCTTCTGCAATAGGAATACATCCAAAGATATCTGCATACATCGGAACCCCTGCAATTGTAGCAATAATGACACCAAATGGATTACCAGTACCAAGAAATCTCACTATGATATCTTCTGGTATCCAGTTGTGAATAAAGGCTCCTATTCCAACACCAACAAGAATATATGGGAAGACTTTTTTAAATGTTTCAACAACCTGCTCCAACGCATATTTCATTCTGTCTATAACCGTTAGTTCTTCCAATGGAATATCGATTTGCTTTGCATTTCTTATAAATTCTTCTACCTGATTTTCAAGGTGAAGTTTTTCGATAAGTGTTCCGCCTGCAACTGCAATCACAAGACCGAGCAACACATAAACTACTGCCACTTTCGTTCCAAAGATACTCATCAATAGCACCAGCGACCCAATGTCTACCATTGGAGATGAAATAAGGAAACTGGATGTAACTCCTAATGGTAATCCAGCACTTGTAAATCCAATAAAAAGAGGAATGGAAGAACAAGAACAAAAGGGAGTAACTGTTCCTAGTAATGCTGCTAAGATGTTTGCACCAATTCCATGAAATCTTCCAAGTATTCGTTTAGTTCTTTCTGGCGGAAAATAACTCTGAATATAACTAATGATAAAAATCAGCACACAAAGCAAGAAAACAATTTTTATCACATCATAGATAAAAAACTGAACACTGCCTCCAATCTTCCCAGATGTATCAAGACCAATAGAGTATAAGAACTCTCCAATCAATAAACTAAGCCATTTCATTCCTAAAATTTGATCTTGTATGAATATCCAAATCGTAGTCAAAAATTGCATATCTAGCCTCCTGTTAGTTTTATAGTTTTACATATATCAATGTTTTCGTTTAAGAGAAAGGCAATCTTACCTGATTGCCTAATGTATATATTATTCGCACTTATCGCAGTTGCATCCACCATCTGAATCAATGGTTTCAACATAATGAGAAAACATATCCTTAAAACGGTTTTTCCCTTCCTCTGAAATTGAGTAGTGCATCCATCGCCCATCTTTTCTAGAATCGACAAGTCCACAGTCGCAAAGCAATTTCATATGATGAGAAAGAGTTGATTGGGTAATGGATAACTCTTCAAGTATAACACAGGCACATTTTTCTCCATGATGCAAACATTCCAAAATACGAAGTCTGTTTTCATCTGCCAAAGCCTTAATCATACGAACATCTTCTTTATAACTCATAGTATCCATTCCTTCCTGTAAAACTATACTTAGTCTATCCCATACATTCACGATTGTCAATATATCGAACTATAAATTTTCTATGAATGAAAAAACACCCTTCCGTAACTTAGAAAAAGTCACCTGATATGAAATAGTAATTCGATTCTTCTTAGAACTTTTATAAACACAAAAGCTGAACAAATAGGATTTTTCTTCCTACCTGTTCAGCTCTTTGTTTACCTATGGAAGCTCTTAGTTTAAGGGAGACGTGTTAAATCACTGTTTCACTTTTCTAAAAGAAACTCTTAGTTTAAGAAAAACGAGCAAATGGACATAAAAAAGACTAACAACGGAAGTTGTTAGTTTTGGAGAGGCATCACATAAGTTTCATATAAAAAAAGAAAAAAAGCGGGTAAATTGATGAGGTTTACCCGTTACTAGTTTTGTCTATACATCAAAAAATTTCTTTGCGTTATTATAGAAAATATCTTCTAAGCCCTGTTCATCAACACCACACATTAATACTTTTTGCATCTCAACTGTAGGATGATGGAAAGGACCATCCGTTCCAAACAGGATACGATCATGTCCAACCGTATCATACGCTTCTTTAATTTTTGTATGCATAGGCATACCCGACATTTCCAAGTAAATATTTGGATACCGTCGAGCCATTTTTAATGCTGCATCAATATAAACTCCATGACCATGTCCCATATGAATCATTAGTACTTTACAATTTGGATGTCTTTCGGCAAGTAATCCAATTTGCCAAGGAAGTGAATAAGGAGGATGCCCCGAATGTATACAAACAGGAATTCCATATTCTTCGGCTTTATCTAATACAGGATCTACAATTTCACTATCCGCACAATACGCATGGCGTAATGGCTGTAGCTTAATGGCTTTAAAGCCAAGTTTTACATATCGATCAATTAAATCTAAACAATCTGGCTCTAAAGGATTCACATAGACACACCCTTCAATACGACCTGGATATTTCTGCATAGCCTTATATGCTTCTTCATTATCCAAAACACAAATCATTGTCGTTTCAATTTCATATGTATCCATCAATGAAATCAATTCATCGGCATCCATTTTTACATTGGCCCATCCACCGATGTAGCCTAAATGTGCATGTGCATCGATTTTTTTCATGCGACAACTCCTTGTAAAGATAGCACTTTAGATTTTGCCAAAACATTCGCAACGATCGCATAAATAATTAGACCCATAATCGTTTGTGCTAAAAGTCTAGGTACAGACGCAAAGGCGACTGCTGCTGTAAATAAAGGAATCTTAAATAGTGTATATGCGAAACATTGAAACAAACCACCAAGGCTAGCTCCAGCAATCCAATCTAGTTTTTCGTTGCTTCCCTTTTCAAGTACAACACCCATAATATATCCCATAATGAATTTAAAGATAAATGTAGGAAGCACCCAAATCATGGCTCCAGTCAATAAATCACTTAATGCGGCTCCTAAGCCTGCAGCTAAAGCCCCGTCTTTTTTACCTAAAACTAGCACCGCAAGAAATGCCATACAATCTCCCATATGTGTATATCCACCAGTTGCAGGATTTGGAAGTTTAATTGTGAATGTACATACAAAGATCAATGCGATCATTAAAGCTGTTTTTGCGATTCTTTTTGTCGTTTCATTTGTCATAATCATTTCTCCTTTTTAAAACTTGTCCCTATATTATCATTTCGCTGTATTCTTTAAAATGTACAGTTTTAACTTAGTTTTAAGGGACAGTAATTTAAGAAACATTTAAGGATTACATGCTTTCATAAACACATGAAAAAATTATTCATAACACTTCTACTTACATAACGATATTACCGTTTCTGCCAAAAGCACAAAACAAACCATTATGATCGATGCCGTTCATGGAGGATATGATGTAGGAGCTGAAAGCAACTATGGCGATTATGAAAAAGATATCAATTTAGATATCGCATTACTTGTTGGAAAACAACTGAAATCATACGGCTATAAAGTTGTATATACACGTACAAGTGACTCTGTTTCATGGTCAAATGATAATAAAGAAAATTTACAAACGCGTTGTGATTTAGCCAAAGAAAAAGAATGCCGATCTCTTTGTATCCATACATGTAAACGCAAGTGAATATGAAGCCAATGGATATGAAATCTATTGTGATTTCAACAACAAGAATACGGTGAAATTGTCCAACTCCATTCTTAAACAACTCGATAAACTCGATTATTCAATCAATCGAGGACTATTGGACACAAACGAAACACCATTGTATGTCATTGCCAAGGGCATCAAAAAAAGTCTGAACTAAATCAGACTTTTACTTTGCGAACTGAGCATTATACAATCTAGCATAAACTCCCTTCTTATTTAACAATTCTTCATGACTACCATGTTCAACAATATCCCCATGTTCAAGCACAAGAATCTTGTCTGCATTGATAATAGTAGATAAACGGTGTGCAATCACAAAACAAGTACGATTTTCCATAACTCGATCCATTGCACCTTGAAGACGTCTTTCAAGTCTTGTATCTACACTACTCGTAGCTTCATCTAAAATCAAGACTTCCGGATTTTTTAATAGAGCTCGTGCAATCGTTAATAATTGTTTTTCCCCTTGACTCACATTACTTCCCTCTTCATTGATCAAAGTATCATAGCCATCGGTTAAAGTACGTATAAAGTGATGGACATTGGCTTGTTTTGCGGCTTCTACAATTTCATTCTTTAACGCCTTCTCATTTCCATACGCAATATTTTGTTCAATACTTCCCTCAAACAACCACGTATCTTGTAGAACTAACGCAAATAGTTTTCTTAATTCATGATATGACAATTCTCGAATATCAATACCATTAATTTTAATACTTCCACCCTTTACATCATAAAAACGTAGTAATAAGTTTGTCAATGTTGTCTTACCTGCTCCTGTAGGACCTACAATAGCGATGGTTTGACCTTGATGTACATCAATATTAACATCCTTCATTAATAGATTATCATCATATCCAAATTGTACATGATCAAATTCAATAGTGCGAACTTCATCAATTTGACATTTGGATATAACATCCTCTTCAATTGGTTGATTTAAGAAAGTGAATAAACGAGACATGGCACTAAAGGCAGATTGTACTGCACTTGATAATTGAGATATTTGAGAAATTGGATCGTTGATTTGCCAAATATAACGAATAAATGCTTGTAGTTGCCCTAATGCGATAGTTCCATTTAATACTTGAAGACAACCAACAAGGCTTGCACAACCAATACTTAAATAGGTAATCAAAGAACATAATGGATTGATCAAACTTGATACAAACTGCGCCTTAAAGCTAGATACACGCATTCTTTCATTATCTTTTTGAAATCTTTCTAAAGCATGTTCTTGTTGATTATAAGAAAGAATCTCACTATATCCATCATACAATTCATTGATGGTACCATTCAAATCGGCTAATGTATTTTGTTGATCATCAAATAGAGGCTGTGATTTCTTAACGACAAATTTTGATAAGAGCGCAATAACAGGTAATGCCACTAAAATGATACACGTCATTAGTACATTGATTCTTAACATCATGAATAGCACAAAAGTGAATGTACATATAGCTGAAATTACTCGTGATAAAGTTTGTTGCAACGCATTCGATAATGTATCCACATCATTTGTGATTCGTGATAATAACTCTCCCGTTTTTTCTTGATCAAAATAAGATACAGGTAAATGATGAATTTTATTCTCAATCGCATTGCGCACATCAAACATCGTCTTCTGAATCGCATCGGTCATAAAAACAGCCATTAAAAATTGAGATATTGTCTTCACAATATAGATGGAAAATAAGATACATAAGATATGTACAACTTTATCTACCTGAATTGGTTGATGCGCTGAAATATCTGCAGCTAATTGCGTAGTGATCATACCTTCAACAGTCGGATTTAAGGCAAAAGTCACTTGGGCTGTAATAATCATTAAAATTCCAAATAACAATTTAAAGCGATATGGCTTTATAAACACAAACAGATGAGATAGACATTCAGTAAACTTCATTTTCTTAGTTTCTTTCATAATCATCCAACTCCTTTTGTGTTAATTGTGAATGAGCAATCTCTTGATACACACTACAATCCTTTAACAATTGTGCATGTGTTCCCATTCCAATAATCTGACCTTCATCCAAAACAATGATCATATCCGAATCCATAATGGTAGAAATTCTTTGGGCAACCACAAAGAAAATCGCATTCTTTACTTCAGGTTTCAATGCCTTTCTTAATGTTGCATCCGTTTTAAAATCTAAAGCACTAAAACTATCATCATAAATATAAAGGGATGGCTTTTTTAAGATAACACGAGCAATCGATAACCTTTGTTTCTGACCACCCGAAATATTCGTTCCATCCTCTGCAATTTCATCTTCATACCCATGCTCTCTTGTCGAAATAAAATCGCTAGCTTGCGCAACCGTTGCTGCATGAACCATCTCTTCAACACTAGCCTCAGGCTTACCAAAACAAATATTCGATTGAATACTTCCTTTAAACATATGTGCCTTTTGTGCAACGTATCCAATTTGGGCACGTAAACTCTCTAAATTATATTTACGAATATCAACACCATTGATTTCAATCGATCCACGACTTACATCATAAAATCGATTCATTAATTTTACTAATGTACTCTTACCAGATCCTGTACTCCCAATCACGGCGATCTTTTGACCTTTTTGACATACAAAATCAATATTTTTTAAAACGGCCTCTTCTCCATTTGGATACGAGAACGTAACATCTTTAAAACTCAATGTTTGAATAGATTCCAATTGAATAGAATTTTCATCATTGACAATACTTGGTTTTGTATCTAAAACCTCCAGAATACGCTTAGCCGATACATTCGCTCTAGGATACATCATAAACACCATACAGAAAATCAATACAGACATCATAACATGGAATAAGTATTCTACAAAGGCCACTACATTTCCTAAAGTGATGGCATTTGTATTTAATAAAGTACAACTTAAATAATATACAATGACTGTAGCGATATTCATCAAAAAGAAAAAAGATGGTTCTGTACAAGACATCAATTTAAATAATTTTGCACTTTGATCTCGATAGAAATCATTTTCATTAGAGAAACGTTTCTTTTCATACTCTTGTTTATTAAAAGAACGAATAACGCGAATTCCAGTAATATTTTCACGCAAAATTTGATTAATGTGGTCAATCGACTTTTGTTGATTCTCACTCAATGGTTCACTTACTTTGGCAACAATGATCACGCCCAAAATAACAACAGGAATCGTAGCTAAGACTACATAAGATAGTTCTAAAGAGATTTTTAAAATTAACATAACCGAAACACACATCATAACCGGTGTTAATAATGCAGATTTTAAAATCACATTTAAAAATAACATAATTTGATAGGCATCATTATTTGTACGTGTAATCATACTGGATACACCAAATTTTTCCATTTCAGCAGCCGAGAATGCTTGTGCATGTTCAAAAACGTCATTACGAATATCACGCGTAATATTTGTCGATATTTTTGAGCAGCAATAGCCAAGTAGCACAACCCCACTTACACCAATCACACTAATGAATGCCATCAATACAAAACGACTATATAAATAAGTTGTATCTTGTGTTTCAATACCATGATCAATCATATCTGAAATGATAGTTGGAATTCCAAGTTCAACAAGGGCAAAGCCAAATACGCTTATAAAATCCAACAAGAACCATTTTTTATATTTCATTAAATATTTCCATATAAGCTTCATAAATTCCCCCTACAAAATAAAAGGGGGTCAATAGAACCCCCGAATTAATTATTCACCTAATTTAGTTTTAACTGTTTCTAAAACTTCATCAGCAGTGTCTTTATTTAAGCATTCTTGAGCTAATCCTTGCATTTCTTCATAGCTTAAAGATTTAACAACCTTACGAGCCTTTAAAATTTGAGTAGCACTCATTGAGAATTCGTCAAGACCTAAACCTAAAAGAATTGGAACTGCATGTGGTTCACCAGCCATAGCTCCACACATTCCAACCCATTTACCATGTTCGTGAGCACCTTTGATTGTGTTAGCAACTAAACGTAATACACTTGGGTTGTATGGTTGATACAAGTATGAAACGTGTTCAGACATACGGTCAGCAGCCATAGAGTATTGGATCAAGTCATTTGTACCAATTGAGAAGAAGTCTGCATATTTAGCAAATTGATCAGCAAGAACTGCAGCAGCAGGAATTTCAACCATCATACCTACTTCAATGCTGTCACTAACTGCAACACCTTCAGCGACTAATTCAGCCTTAACTTCTTCAAAGATTGCTTTCGCATCACGGAACTCTTTAACTGTAGCAATCATTGGGAACATGATGCAAAGTCTTCCGTATACAGATGCACGGCATAATGCACGTAATTGAGTTTTGAAGATATCTGTTTCTTTTAAGCAAAGACGGATTGCACGATATCCTAAGAATGGGTTCATTTCTTGTGGGAACTCATAGTAAGATAAGTGTTTATCTCCACCAATGTCTAATGTACGTACAACAACTTTTTTACCTTGCATACCTTCTAATACTTGTTTGTATGCTTCAAATTGTTCGTCTTCTGTTGGGAAGTGATCTGAATCCATGTACAAGAATTCTGTACGGAACAATCCGACACCTTCACCACCATTAGTCAATACACCTTCAACATCTTTGAATCCACCGATGTTACCAGCAAGTTCAACTTCGTGTCCATCTTTAGTTACTGATTTTTCGTTTTTCAATACTTTTAATTCTTCTTTTTCTTTTAAGAATGCTTCAGCCTTAGCTTCATATTTAGTAATTGTTGCTTCATCAGGATTGATTTCAACAACACCATCTAATGCATCTAATGCCAAAGTATCACCAGTCTTACATGCATCACATACACCAGGGCATCCTACAACTGCAGGGATTTCCAATGAGTTAGCCATGATAGCTGAGTGAGATGTTTTACCACCGATTTCAGTAGCGAAACCCTTAACAAATTCATTTAACTGAGCTGTATCGCTTGGAGTCAAGTCGTGAGCAACGATGATTGAATCTTCTGCAATGCTTGTTAAATCAGGAATTGTTAATCCTAATAAGTTACATTTTAAACGGAAAGTAACGTCTTTGATGTCAGCTGCTCTTTCACGGAAATAATCATTATCCATGCTTTCGAACATTTCAACCATTTGATTAGCTACTTGTTCAGTCGCATATTCAGCATTAACGCCATCATTTTCGATCATGGCTTTAATTTGACCAGCTAATTCAGGGTCACCAGCCATCATTAAGTGAGCATCAAATACAGCTAATTCTTCGTCACTTAAACGTTTAGCTGCTCTTTCTTTTACTCCTTCGATATCTTTTTTAGTTTTTTCTAGAGCATCTTCGAATTTTTTAACTTCTTCTTCAGCTACTCCTGCTTTTTTTTCAATAACAACTTTTGGTGTTTCCAATTTGTAAACTTTAGCTACAGATACACCAGCACTTGCTGCTATCCCTTTTAACATGATAAATTCCTCCTAAAACAAGCGAAAAACGCTTTCATCTACAGATAAAATTTTAACACTTTTTTTTCAAAGATACAAGAAAGTAGGCGGCAGAGTTTAAATTCTGCCGCCCCTTATCAAACCATACGTGCCCTATTAAGGCATACGG
>NZ_JAJDMK010000267.1:0-269 GCF_020593575.1 Holdemanella sp. DFI.5.55 | reverse complement strand
GTTTAAAGGTGTTTCGATTGAACGTGAGAAGAATAGATATTGTTTAGTTTTGAGAGTGCAAGCTCTCAATCCTGAAAAGGATTAGTGTGGTGATGATGGCTTGAAGGATACACCTGTTCCCATGCCGAACACAGAAGTTAAGCTTCAACGCGCCGAAAGTAGTTGGGGGATCGCTCCCTGCGAGGATAGGGCATTGCCATGCAGACGTTTTAAAGGGGTAAGACCTTTGGTTAGCCCTTTTATTTTTTTGGAGGATTAGCTCAGTTGGG
>NZ_JAJDMK010000266.1:0-270 GCF_020593575.1 Holdemanella sp. DFI.5.55 | reverse complement strand
CTCGTCGGGTCGAGGAAATCTGCTTTCACAAGCTGAGGCATTTCGCAGTCTGGGCGTTGAAGTCAAGCGCGAGATTAATCCGGAATTGGCCGAACAGGCCACGGCTCAGGATGAAGAATATCGCCTTCGCGACGGGGTGAATGAGCAAAATACAGACAATCAAGACAATGATTTAGCCGCACAAGCGTCGTCCGAAACGCAGGCAAACCGATTCTTTCAGGGTGGTTGAATCGTAGGGCAAACGCGCCCAATCTGTTACACTTCACGAAC
>NZ_JAJDMK010000265.1:0-270 GCF_020593575.1 Holdemanella sp. DFI.5.55 | reverse complement strand
ATCGGCATAGTAAAGCTGAATATATTCGTTCTGCTTTTTGGTCAGCAATGGCTGATAAAACTCAAACAGTGCGTTGATCCGCTCGTTTTTTTCGATATCCACGGCCGCCACCTCTTATTTTTCGACAACCAGGCCCTTGAACAGTCCGTAGACAAAATCGCTGGCATCGAATTTCTGCAGATCGGTAACCTTTTCGCCCAACCCAACGTACTTAACCGGCAGATGCAGCTCATTGCGAATGGCCAGAACAATCCCACCACGCGCCGTGCC
>NZ_JAJDMK010000264.1:0-271 GCF_020593575.1 Holdemanella sp. DFI.5.55 | reverse complement strand
CCTCACGGAAGGCATCTTCATCCAGCACCGTGGCATAATGCTTGCGCCGATAAGCACTGATCCCAGCACTTACTCCCCAGCCAACCAAAATTGCCAATACGATGATGTCAAAAAGCAACCATCCCGAACTCATTCCCAGTACCACAACAATTTCCTCCAAACATGCTTGTTTTAATTTAAGAAAGGCAATTCATCACGTATTAGACGTGCTTCCTTGCCTTTTAATAGCTTTCAAATAAATAGTTTATTTTTCATCAGCGATAAAGTCAAG
>NZ_JAJDMK010000263.1:0-271 GCF_020593575.1 Holdemanella sp. DFI.5.55 | reverse complement strand
ATCGGAATGTAACGTTCTGCACGATCCTCGGCCAGATCCAGATAAGCAGAAACGATACGCTCTAATGAACGCATTTCCTGCTCTGAAAGATAATTCATCGCAACACTCACATCACTTTTTACAATCTTTCCTTCCGGTGCTGCTGCCCACGTGGTCAGCCCCATATGTGGCTTATCAGCATCTGCTCGCTCATAAATCAACTCTGCTGCCGTATGTCCGTGAACTGCATAATGCATCTTGTTCTGCACCTTGGCAAAAAACTGCTTTGTTG
>NZ_JAJDMK010000262.1:0-271 GCF_020593575.1 Holdemanella sp. DFI.5.55 | reverse complement strand
CATGGCGCCGCCCATGACGCTGGCCACGCACAGCGGCAGGCTGAAGCCGGACGCGGACGACACCGCCACGGCGATGGGCGTGATCAGCGTGATGGTACCCACCGACGTGCCCATCGACAGCGACACGAAGCAGCTCACCACGAACAGCACCGCTACGGCGAACTGCACGGGAACGACGGAAAGCAGCAGGTAGGCCACGCTTTCGGCGCTGTCGCGGCCTACGGTGCCCACGAAGATGCCGGCCACCATGAAGATGAGCACCATGGTGACG
>NZ_JAJDMK010000261.1:0-271 GCF_020593575.1 Holdemanella sp. DFI.5.55 | reverse complement strand
CCACATTAATCTCCATCTCTCTGAGCCTGGCCCGGATAGTCTGGGCCGTCTCCTTGCTGCTCCAGCCTGTGGGCAGCACAAAATACGCCTCTTTGCTTCCCCGTACTACGACCTTGGAAGCAGTAGAGCCGATGTCAATCCCAATATAATTCATAAGCCATCACCTCTTTTTGGTTTTATCCCGTGTGGTTTAAGTCTATCATTTCCCGGCTTATGTGTCTTATTGCTTTTTTTGTTATATTATGACATTTATTGATAATCCCAATAAGTA
>NZ_JAJDMK010000260.1:0-271 GCF_020593575.1 Holdemanella sp. DFI.5.55 | reverse complement strand
ATTCGCAGATTATAATAGAATACAAACAGAGGTTCGGGGAGGACGGCAAGATGGACAGTTCAGAGGAGCCGCGGGGGATTTTCCTGGTCATTGACAACAAATCATTCTATGCCACGGTTGAGTGCACGATGCGCGGGCTGGATCCGCTCACCACGCCGCTCGTAGTCATGTCAGAAGCCGAAAATACCAATGGCGGGCTAGTGCTGGCATCATTTCCAATGGCCAAAAAGCTTTACGGCATCTCCAACGTAAATCGTCAGCGTGATCTGCC
>NZ_JAJDMK010000259.1:0-272 GCF_020593575.1 Holdemanella sp. DFI.5.55 | reverse complement strand
ACCAATTTGCGCTTTTTGATCTGACATTGTGTTGTCACACTCCTTAAAAACTTAATTACATCATTTACAGAAACTATTATACCAGAAAGCGGTAAAAGTTGAAGAAATATTTGCTAAGGTTTGCACAATCCAATTGCCTACTGGGATTTATCGGAAATGATTCTACAATTTACTTAAATCAATTAAGCAAATTGGGAGTTTGACGAAAAATAATTAGGAAAGCGTTCAATTACCCTTTGCTGTTCATCCAAAACCAAATGTAAATGTGAACG
>NZ_JAJDMK010000258.1:0-272 GCF_020593575.1 Holdemanella sp. DFI.5.55 | reverse complement strand
GCAGGTCTGATCATCATCTTCTTTTTAGCCATCGCCAACCTGGCCAGTGCCAAAGCTTATGGTACCTTGGAGTTCTGGTTTGCCATGATCAAGGTCGTAACGATTGTTTTAATGATTATTCTGGGCTTTTTAGTGATTCTGCTGGGATTTGGTAATGGCGGTCATCCCATTGGCTTTAGCAATCTTTGGGCTCATGGCGGCTTTTTCACCGGCGGCTTTAAGGGCTTTATGTTCTCAATGTCGATCATCGTTGGGTCATATGAAGGAAGAGC
>NZ_JAJDMK010000026.1:0-27185 GCF_020593575.1 Holdemanella sp. DFI.5.55 | reverse complement strand
ATATTCTATCAGATTTTAAAAAGACTGTCGACAGTCACTTTGTCAACAGTCTGAAACGCCTATATCCATTGGATAGGCGTTTCATTGTTTTTAACTAGATATTCATTCGCAAGCTTAAAATGATTATTTCCAAAGAAACCACGATAAGCGCTTAAAGGACTAGGATGAGGACTTGTAAGAATTAAATGTTTTGGATTTGTCAGTAATTTCTTAGATTGAATAGCCTTGGATCCCCATAATAAAAATACAACAGGGCCATCCTTTTCATTGATCCATCTTAAAGCTTCATTTGTAAAATTCTGCCAGCCTTTATCTTGATGAGATAAAGGCTTATGCTCTTCAACTGTAAGGATAGTATTCATTAATAGTACTCCTTGTTTAGCCCAGTCGGTCAAATCACCCGTGCGATGTACAGGAGTTTGATACTCATTTTCTAGTTCTTTATACATGTTTTGTAAAGATGGAGGTAAAGGAAAGTTGCTTGGTACACTAAATGAGTAACCTTGAGCTTGTCCTGGACCATGATATGGATCTTGTCCTAAAATAACAACTTTTGTATCTTTTAAAGAAGTTGTTTTAAAGGCTGCAAAAATATTTTCTTTTGCAGGATAAATATTTTTTGTTTTATATTCCTCAGCTAAAAAATATCGTAAATTTAGTAAATAATCTTTTTGTATTTCTTGATCAAACAGTTGATCCCAGTCATTATGCATAATCATGTGATTCACTTCTTTCTTTAGTGATATAATAATACCATGAATGTACAAGAGAAAATTAATAAAATGGAAAATTGTCGTGGAAAAAACCATGACCTATTAGAATTCAGACAATGGTTAACGGATGCAATACCAAATCATACAGCCTTAAAAAAGATTCAGGTAGCTGGTACAAACGGAAAGGGAAGTACTTCAATTTGGCTAAGAGATTTGTTGATGAAAAAAGGATATAAAGTAGGGGTTTTTACATCTCCACATTTGATTCATCATACAGAAAGAATACGCGTGAATGATACATGTATTACTTTAGCTGATTGGGAAAGAATCTATGATCAATATGAAGAGTTATTCTTATTACATAAGATGACAATGTTTGAAATGGATCTATGGATGTCAATGGCCTATTTTATTGAACAACAAGTTGATTACTGCATTATTGAAGCTGGGATGGGAGGTCGTTTGGATGCGACAACAGCTTTGGATTATGAAGCCTGCTTAATTACTAATGTAGGACTTGATCATACGGAATATTTAGGGGATACATTTGAAAAAATCGCATATGAAAAATCAGGTGTATTTAAACCAAATGTTCCTGCTCTGACAACCGAAGATAAACCGGAATGTCAAAAAGTAATGGAGCTTGTTGCAGATTATATGAAAACACCACTATGTTTTATTGATTGTCAAGAAACTGATGTATTGAGATGGAATGGTATGACATTTCATTTGAATCCACCGTTATATCAGGCTAAAAATTTATCTCTAGCATTAGAAACGTTGAATGTACTTGGAATTTGGCTCGAAGAAAATGAAATTCAACAGGTAATTGATCATTTTAAATGGGCAGGCAGATATATGGTTCTTAGAAAAGATCCATTGGTTTTATTAGATGGAGCACACAATGTACATGGAATAACAGCGTTGACACAATCTTTGAAGGATTTTACAGGAAAGATTTATTTTTCGGTATTAAAAGAGAAGGATGCACCGCATATGATTGAATTACTTCAATCCATTAGTAAAGACATTACATTAGTAGAAATATCGAGTGCTCGTCTATATCCATTAGAAAAATTAGGGTATCCTATTATTACAGTGGATGAGTTGATCTCAAGACTTTTAGATACAAAAGAAGACAGTTTATTATGTGGTTCTCTATATTATGTAGGAGAAGTATTAGAAAAATGGGGCAATGTTTGACACACCCTATTTTAGCGCTTAGAATTGTTCTGTTGAGACTGGAGCGATAATATGTTTACGATTGAGGAGTTTTTGCGTATATCCAATCAAATGAGGGATTATTATGCAAAAAAAATAAAAGATAGTTTTCAAGAATTTAATTTTTCACCAAATGAAATATCTATCTTGATTGTTTTAAAGAATAATTCAACTATTACAACAAGTACGGAATTAAAAGTGGTGTTAGGCGTTTCAAAGACTCTGATTTCTAGAAGTGTTGATTCGTTGGAAAAAAAGGGACTTATTTGTACTTGCATAGATGAAAAAGATAGTCGAATACACCATTTACAACTCACAGGCGAGTGTAAACCTATTTTAAAGATTATTGATGAAGAGATTGGTAAAATCAATAAAACATTATTTAATGATGTGTCTGTAGAAGAAATGAAAAGCTTGAAGCAGACGATGAGTAAATTACAGAAGTGTGTTGAAAAAGAAGAATAGTTATATAGCATATAACCACTAAACTTGCTACAATAGAAGTAACAAGGGAGGTGTTCTTATGGACAACACAGTTTTGTATGATCTTTCTTATGGTATGTATGCCGTGGGTGTAAAAGATGGCATGCGCGAATGCGGATGTATTGTGAATACTGTATTTCAGGTTTCTACGATAGGACCGCTAATTGCCTTGAGCATGAACAAGGATAATTATACTTGTTCATTGATTGAAAAAAATAAGTATTTTTCTTTATCAATCTTGCCTGAAACAATAGATTCACAAGTGATTACGGATTTAGGTTTTCAAACAGGAAAAGATAAAGATAAGTGGGCGAAGTTGAATCATCATTTGTTTAGAGAATTGCCTGTTGTAGATGATGCGTTAGGATACATGATGTGTGAAGTACAAAGTCAGATGGATGCAGGAACACACTTTGTATTCTTGGCAAAAGTCGTTGATGCCAAGAAAGGTGATTCTGGTAAACCAATGACCTATGCATATTATCATAATGTATTAAAACAAAGCGCACCGGCAAAAGCACCTACATACAGAAAAGAAGAAAAGTGGGTATGCAGTGTTTGTGGATATGTATATGATGGTGATGATTTTGAAAGTGAACCAGATGATTATGTATGTCCAGTTTGTGGAGCTAAAAAAGACATGTTTAAATTGCAGTAAAAAAGGTGGACCTATTAACGGTTCACCTTTGGCTTTAATTGAATACATGTTTTCATTACTAAATATAAAATAACGACTTGGAATGGTAATGAAATTAAGTTTTTGATTAATTTAGGACTCGCAATAACTAAGAATGGAGTTCCCCACAACATAGATGTAAATAGTGTGTTTAGAAATAAACTGACAACTACATCATATGTTATTCGACATAAGATGACGCGAACCCAAGTGATTCTTTCGCAGTTATAGAAGTAAGCTGAAAAAATACATGCGCTTGCCATAGTTGAAATCATAAAGATCGGATAATATGCACCCACAGGTTTAACCATGTAATTGACTAAATCTAATAATGGTGCAAGCACTAAGTTTGGAATGGGTCCATAAAGTAAGCAGCTAGCAGCTGTCGCAATGGATGCAAAGCCTATTTTTAACTGGTTTGTGATTTGGATGGATCCAAACAAGTTAAGAATAACATTTAGGGCAAAAAATAATGCCACACCTACGATAACACGCACGTTTTTTAATGAGCGTGCATTTTCTTTTAACATTACAAAGTATTGATTCATATATAAAAAGACCTCCTTTTTTCCATATTGCGATACAAAAAAAGAAAGTCTTTAATTTTTTCGATCACAACAGCGGGATGCAAAATATGTACCGCAAGAATAACTTTTCGTTCCTTAACCAACTCCCCGTGTTAAAGACACTTAACGCACATATTTTTACTCTGTATGTAATTGAATTATATGTATTAAAAAGAGATCTGTCAACAGATCTCTTTAATTGTTATTCGATTGTAGCTTTGTCTAATGCTCTAACGAAGTCATACAATGCAGCTGTATCTAAGTTTTTGATCTTTTTGTTGTATAGATCATAGTAGCTTAAACCATTGATTGCTACATATGGACATAAAGCAGAAACTTTTTCGTAAACTTCTTTATAAGCAGCAGTACTTGCAGCTTGATCAGTTGTGTGTAATGCAGTATCTAATAATGCATCTAAATCAGGATCTGATAAACGAGCTGTGTTATCTGTTTGACCAGTTTGGCATAATAAGTTGATACCAGTGTCATCACCTGAAGTAAATTGCCATCCCATGTAGGATACTTCCCAATCGTTAACTGTATCATCACCTTGAACTGTTGCCATCATTGTGTTGAATTCACTTAAGTTTGTCTTGAAATCAACGCCAAGTTCATCGCCCCAAGCTTTTTCTAGCATTGGAAGCATTGTATCTAATTGATCTTTACCTTTTGTAGAAACCATACGAACAGTTAATTTTTGTCCATCTTTTTCACGTTTTCCATCACTTCCTACAGTCCAACCAGCATCGTCTAAGATTTGTTTAGCTTTTTCGATGTCATAATCATAGTAAGTCATGTTGTCATCTTTTTCTTTACCAGTAATGATATCACCTAATTGTGATGAAATTGGGTTAGCCATTAATACTGGAACGAAACCAGGTTGAGTTTTCTTAACATCTTTACTTCCTTTAGAGAATGAGTAGAAGCTATCAACAAATGATTGACGATCAATCGCATAAGTTAATGCTTGACGTACAGCAGGATCTGCAGTGGCTCCAGCTTCACAGTTGTAAATAAAGTATTGCATTGAGCTTGATGCATAGTTGTTGTAAGTTAAGTTCTTATCTAAACTAGCTGTACCAACTTTATCGGCATTATCAGCTTGTGGTAATAAGTCAACAGTTCCTTTTTGAAGTTCTTGAAGTTCTGTTGAAGTATCACAAATCTTCATTACAACGTTATCAATTTGGTATTCACCATCTTCAGCTTTAAATTTATCATTCTTAACAAATGTGGCAGCTGAATCTTTTTGGAAGTTTTTCAATACATATGGTCCAGTACCAATTGGTTCACTAGCCTTGTCTTCAAACATCTTTGTATCACCTTTTTTGTATTTCTTGAATTGTGAATTAGAGATGATTGGGAATGTACCAACTTGGCTGATTGCATCGATTCTTGGTGTTGCCAAGTGGAAAGCAACTGTATAATCATCGATTTTTTCAACACCGCTTAGAGTTTTGGCATCTCCATCGTGATATTCTTTATAACCTTCTAAGTAATCAACATATGTTGAGAAACGACCAGTATAGCTTGGGTCAGCCATAGCTGTGAATGTCAATACAACATCGTCTGCATCCAATTTAGATCCATCAGAGAATTTCACTCCTTTTTTCAATTTGAATGTTAATGTTGATCCATCCTCACTAATAGTTGGTTGTTCAGTAGCAAGTTCTGGTTGTAATTGATTATCACAATCATAGCTCAACATACTTTGATAAACCATTTCAATAACGTAATCATCATATACAGTTTGATAATACAATGGAGAGAAAATTCCATTGAAACCTGTGTTTAAGCCAACTGTCAACGTTTTTCCATTTGCACCAGATGATCCACCAGCACAACCAGTCATCATTGCAGCTGCCATACATACGGCACCGGCCTTCTTTAAATAGTGACTTGTTTTCATAATTTGCACCTATCCCTTCTTGTGATGTCACTAGTGTAAAACTTTACAATGAAAAATGCAAGTAAAATTTACATTAATTTACATTTGTGTGTAAAATAATTACAATTTATACATAATGTATACAAAATATGAACAATATGCTATTTAATGTATACAGATTTTGTAGATAAACTATGAGAAAAAGTTCACATTGTTTTTGTGGTAAATAAAGCATTTTTGGACTATACTTTGATAGAAAAGAGGTAGTTAAAGTTATGATTATTGATGAATTAGAAAAAAAGGTCCAAGGAAAGGGAGTACGAATCGTATTTACCGAAGGTTGGGATCCACGTGTACAAAAGGCAGCTATTGATTTGAAAAATAATGATGTTGTACGCCCAGTATTATTAGGAACTCCAGAAGAAATTGCTGGCTGTGCACAAAAGAATAGTTTAAATGTTGAAGGAATCGAACAAATCGATCCAAATAACTTTGATCACATGGATGAAATGGTCCACAAAATGGTCGAATTACGTCGTGGTAAAATGGACGAAGAAAAAGTTCGTAAAGCATTGAAGAGTACAAACTATTTTGGAACTATGTTAGTTCAAATGGGATATGCCGATGGTTTATTAGGTGGTGCTACATACTCTACTGCAGATACTGTACGTCCAGCATTACAATTGATTAAAACAGCTCCAGGAAACCAATTAGTTTCTTCTTGCTTCATTTTAATTAAAGAAGAATCTCAATTGATCATGGGTGACTGCTCAATCAACATTAACCCTAATACAGATGATTTAGTAGAAATCACTATGCAAACAGCTAACTCAGCTCGTCAATTTGGTGTAGAACCAAAAGTTGCATTATTATCATACTCAACAATGGGTAGTGCAAAAGGTGAATGCGTTGCTAAGATGACTGAAGCAAGTGATCGTTTGCGTCGTATTGCTGATTTTGATATTGATGGAGAAATGCAATTTGACTGTGCAGTAAGTGAAGAAGTTGCTCGTTTAAAAGCTCCTAATTCAAAAGTTGCTGGACATGCAAATACTTTTATTTTCCCTAACTTGTCAAGTGGAAATATTGGATACAAAATTGCTGCTCGTTTAGGTGGATATGAAGCAGTTGGACCAATCTTACAAGGATTGAACGCGCCAATCAATGACTTATCTCGTGGATGTACTTCAGATGAAATCTACAAGATGGCTATTGTAACTGCTGCTCAAAAAGATATGGATATCTAATTTAAATAATTATATTTTTCGATAAAAGAATCTCAATTGAGGTTCTTTTTTTCGTGCTATGAAAAAAAGAGATGATTTCTCATCTCTTAAACTACGATATTAAAAACATGTACTGCAATATTGAAATAAACTAGAATAGAGCAAGTATCTACAATTGTTGTGATTAATGGACTGGCCATAATAGCTGGATCTACACCAATCTTATTTGCAAATAATGGAAGAATACAACCAATTAATTTTGCAACAATAACAACAATCATTAATGAAAGGGCAATGACAATTGCAATATTAAAGTTTTGGTATTGAATGAAAATACGTAAACCATTAGCTGCAGCCAAAATAAATCCAACAACAAGTGAAATTCTAAATTCTTTAAACATAACTTTAAAAATTTCTTTAAAATGAATTTCTCCCAAAGCTAAACCACGAATAATCAAAGTTGAACTCTGTGATCCACAGTTTCCACCTGTATCCATCAACATTGGAATAAAAGATACTAGTAATGGTACGGCGCTGAAGGCATTTTCATATCGGGTGATAATACTTCCTGTGATTGTGGCAGAAAACATTAAGACAAGTAGCCATAAGATACGGTGTTTTGCTTGTTGCCAAACCGTAGTTTCAAAATATGTTTTTTCATTGGGTTCCATGGCAGCCATACGAGAAATATCTTCGTTGGTTTCATCAACCATAACATCCATGGCATCGTCAAATGTAACAATACCAACAAGACATCCATCACTATCAAGTACGGGCATCGCAATCAAGTCATATTTTCTAAATAAGTGAGCAACCTGCTCCTGATCTGTATGAGTGTGTACAGAAATAATGTTCGTATTCATTAGATTTGTGATATTTTCATCATCATCACTCGTCATTAAGCTTTTAGCTGTCACAATACCAATCAATTTTTTATTTTCTGTGACATAACAAGTATAAATAGTTTCCTTATGAATACCAATATCTTTAATATGGTTCATGGCCTGTTTTACAGTCATTGTTTTTTTCAATGTGACATATTCAGTCGTCATGATTGAACCGGCACTGTCCTCAGGATATTTTAAAAGTTTGTTGATGGTTGAACGCTTATTTGAATCTAAGTTTTTCAAAATACGCGTTACTAAGTTTGCAGGTAGATCCTCTAACATATCTACTGTATCATCCATATAAAGATCATCTAATAGTTCTTTTAATTCAGTTTCTGAAAACATGTCTACCAGATATGTCTGCATCTTCGAACTCATGCATGAGAATACATTGGCAGCTTTTTCTTTAGAAATTAAACGGAATGCCAAAGCACATTCTTTCGCATCTAACTCTTCTAAAAAGGCAGCTGTATCCATATCGTTCATTTCGGAAAGTATATTTTGTGCAGTTTTGTATTTTTTGTCTTGTAGTAATTGAATGAATTCTTCTTTGTTCATCATAATTATGTACCTCTGCTTTCTTTAAATAATTCAAACTATTCCCATCCGGATCCGTACACATACAAGCCTCACCTCCTTATATAAAGAAAACGCCATTGCCTAAACAATGACGTCATTAACCTAAGTATCACCGTTCAAGCTTTAGTATCACAGGGCATATTAATTACATTAAGCCAAGCCTTTGCGACTTAGCCTGCTGACCAACGAGTTGTGTCTCCACAACTTTGCGGCAGTAATCTTAGGAAATCCAAATCCCTGCGGTAACCTCACCTACCGTATATCTTTATGTACGTGAAAAGAATAATATAAATTAGTAAGTGAGTCAACCTTAACAGTATAAAAACTATGTTAAATTTAAATAATATGAAAACTATCCTTATTTTTAAGAATTTCTGGTGTCTTTCTAAGAATGAAATCTAGAAATGTCTTACTTGCATAAGATAAAGTATCGTAATTATTATAGGCGAATCCAACATGACGAAATAGATTTTCTTGTATTGGAATCAAACACAAATCATCATAGTCGCTCAAAGCGTTTTGATAAAGTATAGAAATACCTAAATTCTGTCGTATCATAGCTAAAATAGTAAATTCATCATATACTTTGTGTTTAATCTGTACATGTAATCCTAGATTTTGGAATGTTTTTATTGGCAAAGAATATTCCCCCTCATCTAATTGAATGAAAGGGTATTTTGCGATTTGTTTCATGCTTAATACTTAATAATTAGCTAACACATGACTTTGTGGCACCAACGCAAACATTTCATCATAATACAATTCTTGATATTGAACTCGCTGGATGGCATCAATACAAGTGAATCCTAAATCAAGACTTCCTTCTAATAATTGTTGTTCAATATTTGTGTATTCACTTTGATACAGTTCAAATTGTATGTTTGGATACATTTCAATGAATTTTTCCATTAATGAAGGCAAAAGATGTCGAGATACACTTGTGAATGTACCAATTCTTAATGTGACTTGGTCCACCCCTTTCATTTCCTGCTTTTTAGTACGAAGATTATCAAGGCTTGCCTGAACAGATTTTAAATAGGGAATATATGCATGTCCATCTTTACTAAGAATGACACCACGTTTTTGTCGAATGAATAAAGTGGTTTCTAATTCTTCTTCTAAAGATTTTATTGTTTGAGAAACTGCACTTTGTGAAAAGCCAAGATCTTTAGCAACTTGACTAATTTTTTTTGTTTCTAATACTATGAAAAAATATCATATTTTGTTAGATTCATATCTATCACATTTTCTTATGGAAGTATTATAAATATTTGATTTACAAATAACAATTCGATTCTTATAATGCATAGAAATAAGGAGTGAGATTATGGAGTTTAAAAAAGGAATCAAAGATAGTATTCCGGTAGGAATGGGATACTTTGCGGTTTCTTTCTCATTAGGAATCATCGCAAAAAATGTAGGCTTATCACCAATACAAGGTTTTTTGACTAGCCTATTCATAATTGCATCGGTAGGAGAATATGCTGTCTTTTTAATGATTAGTACACATGGTACTTTCATTCAGATGGTTATCATGACTTTAGTCAGTAATGCTCGATATTTCTTAATGAGCTTTGTGCTCAGTCAATAAATCGAAGAAAAAACGAATCTGCTTCATAGGATGTGTATTGGTTTTGATTTAACAGATGAATTATTTGGCTTGGCAATCAATCACGAAGGGAAAGTGAATCATAAATATATATGGTACATATTTGGTGGCACTTCCATGTTGGGCACTAGGAACTGCATCGGGAATAGTTGCTGGCAATAGTCTTCCTACAAAAATTGTAGCGAGTTTAAGTGTTGCGTTATATGGTATTTTTTTGGCTATTAGTATTCCTCAGGTAAAAAAGATCGTGTGATTGGACTACTCATTATTATAAGTTTCTTATTGAGTTACATTTGTAAGGATGTGACAATCTCAGGTGGAACAAGAACCACTTTATTAATAATCATAATTTCAATGGCAGCGGCCATTATAAAATCTAGAAAGAAAGAAGAAAATGTCTAATCTAATGATGTATGTAGCTACAATGACGGTTGTCACATATTTGATTCGTGTCTTGCCGTTAACACTTTTTAATAAACCCATTACCAATATATATGTTCAGTCATTTCTATATTATATTCCTTATGTGACTTTGGCTGTGATGACCTTTCCTACTATATTATATGAAACTAATTCTCAGTTAGCAGGACTTGCAGCGCTAATAGTTGGAATTATGTTGGCTTGGAAAGATAAAGGCTTATTTCAAGTATCCATTGCATGTTGTTTAGTCGTTTTAACAATGGAATATATAATATGAAAATAATGTCACAAAAGTGACATTATTTTTTTAGTATATCTATTGTATGTGAACTTGCACCAATTAGCTCTTGTCTTTCACATGTGGCAAGATGATATTTGATGAACAATTCAAATGTTTCATCATCCATCTTGTTTAAGATAGGACGCATATAATCGCTTGGACCATCAGCGGCAATAATTTGGATTCGTTCTAAACCTATCTCTTTATTTAATTGATTGATTGTATCTAGACGAATGTAACTATATAAATCATCTATATTTGTCTGCGTTTGAAATGTTTCATCGAGTTTTTTTGCTGCTAATGATTCCTTGATGTGTCCATCTCGAAAGCCGTGGACTAAGACGCTATATTCATTCATAACATAAGCTACAAAAATAATTCCATCTTTTTTTGTAACGCGTTTAGCTTCGGATAATGCTTTTAATTTATCTTCATAACTAAATAAGTGGTACATAGGTCCAAATAATAGGGTGATGTCAAAAGTGTTATCTTGATATCTTGATAAATCTAAAGCGGTTCCTTGATAGGCTTTCACATTGCTTTTTTTAGCTTTTAAAACACCAAGATTATATTTAACAAGTTCAATCGCATCGACTTGATATCCTTCATTACTTAAGGCAACGCTATACCTGCCGGTTCCGGCTCCAATATCCAATATGCGATCTTCAGACTTTAAATATTTATGAATGTATTTCATGCTTGTTGTATATTCTACTTGACCGTGTCTTGATAGTAATCTTTTGTCTTCACAAAATTTACCGTAATAATTTTCTAATTTACTCATGCATTATTTCCTCAACTTCTTTTATATAATAAGGTATATGTTTGGATTTTTGCAACGTTTCATGTATGATTATTTGTGGATAAAAACATGTGTTTTATGAATGTAGAAATAGATAATAAATAATTTGGAGGTCAACTATGGAAAAAGAATTTAAGGCGATATATGGACAGGCAATGTCGATTGTGACACATAAGCCTAGTCAATACGCAAAGAATATCACATTGCGTTATCCTATGAAATCGACATTCAAAGGGGATAAGATACGTATTTGTTTAGATAACTTTACAGGAAAAGAAGGCGTGGTCTTTGATTCAATCACAATTGGACGAGTTATTAGTGGACGTGATTTAGATTCAACATCCATTGTGGATATTACCTTTAATGGTTCAAAAGGACTTCATCTTGATGTGGGAGAACAATGTTACAGCGATCCATTGGATTTTAAAGTGCATGAACAAGAAACAATCGCAATTAGTTTCTATTTAAAAGAATTCACCCACTTACGTTGTGGCGTATATACACAAGGACCATTAAGTTCGGGTTATTTTGGAGAAGGTGATTTCTCTCATGCAGGTATTATGGATCATGCTTCAAGCATGAAGACCCCATGGGTGTTTTTCTTAAGCGAAGTGGCTGTTTTGACAGAACCGGAATATAAAGTTATTACTTGTTATGGTGATTCTATTACTTCGCAGGATTGGCCTGATTATTTACAGAAGTTAATGTGGGAAAATAATAAAAAAGTGTCTGTAGTTCGAAAAGCCGTTAGTGGTACACGTATTTTAAGACAATATTCTTGTGTACAGTATGAAGCATATGGGTTAAAAGGAGATTATCGATTTGGTCACGAGATGCATGTGGCTGGAAGTGATACTTTAATTATTCTGCAAGGAATAAATGATATTATTCATCCAGTCGGTGTTGAAAAGAATGAATTTAGACCATGGCAAGATCTTCCGTCAAGTCAGGAATTGATTGAGGGTTTAAGAAAATATGTAAAGCACGCGCAATCATTAGGAATGAAAGTCTATATTGGGACGTTGATTCCGATTGAAGGTTGGCGTACTTATGCATATTTTAGAGAGAACTTGCGTAATGAAGTCAATGAATGGATTCGTACAACGGATGAAATTGATGGCGTGATTGATTTTGATAAAGATATTTGCGATGGACATAAAATGCAAGATGCATTTGATAGTGGAGATCACTTACATCCAAGTGATGAGGGATATGTGCAAATGGCAAAAACTGCATACAATAAGATGTCCATGGAGTAATTCCATGGACGTTTGTCATATATGAAAGAAATAGGCAGAAAGAGATAAGTATAGTGAGTAAATGAGGTAACTGCTTATTTCTATATATAGAATAAGGAGAAGAGCTTAAAGTAATCTTAAAAAGAAGGTGAATAGAATGGTACAAATTGGAGTTTATGGCTTAGGTGGTATTAGCCGTCGCGTAATACAAGGTGTTTTGTTTTCACGTAATGCGAATCTATATGCAGTATGTTCTTCTAGTATAGAAAAAGCGGATGCTTATAAAGAGGAGTATGGGGCAAAAAAAGCTTACGATAACTATGAGAAGATGTTGCAGGATACAAATATAGATATGATATATATTTGTACGCCAAATTATTTGCATGCCAAACATATTCAGCTGGCATTGGCAAATCATAAACATGTAGTTTGCGAAAAACCAATGTGTGTATCTAGTGAAGAATTACATGCATGCTTTGATTATGCACACCAACAAAACTGCTTTTTAATGGAAGCCCATAAAACGGTTTTCACACCATTAAATCAAAAATTATTTGAAATGATTTCAAATGAAGAAATTGGTGAAATAAAATCAATGGATGCTCAATATGCAACAAAACTGACAGAAACAATTTCAGACTGGCATTTTAACCAGCCAGGATCTGGATGTATGTTTGATATTGGGGTTTACCCTATTTGTTATGCAAATAGAATGGCGAATAGCTCAATATTGAAAGTATCTCGATTTCAGGATGAAGCTTTGATTGAATATGAAAATGGGTGCGTGGCACATATCGCAACAAGTTGGGATGTGGATATGGAAAATACAGCTCATATATATGGTACAAAGGGTAGCGTTACTTGTAAGAATTTTTGGAAGAATACAGAACTTGTAATGAATGATAAAAAGATTGTGGTAGAACAGAAATCGGATTTTACTGGTGAAATCGAACATGCATGTACTTGTATAGAGAGTGGTTTGATTGAAAGTCCTATTATGCCAAGAAATGCAAGCTTAGAAATTCTTAAGGTCATTGGGGTATGAGAAGAAAAGTTAAATTAAGTAGAATTTTAATTCTTATATTGATTCCTATTTTAATTGTGAGTGGTAGTGTTTATGTGATTTACATGTTGTTTACACAAGAAGAATCGGTAATAGAAGAAAAGAGCTATTATGATTTAAATTTATTTTCTTTGGAAAATGGATTAATGACATATAAAGATTCTTTGTATAAGGTATCCACTGGAATTGATGTATCAAGCCATAATGGAGCTGTTGACTGGGCAGCAGTAAAGACGGATGGAATTGAGTTTGCGATGTTAAGGATAGGTTATCGTGGTGCCCAAGAGGGAATCTTACATGAAGATGAATATTTTAATACAAATATTCAACAAGCTATTCAGAATCATCTTAAGGTAGGTGCTTATTTTTTCTCGAGTGCAATTTCGGCTGAAGAGATTGATGAAGAAGTAGATTTAGTGTTGAATAAAATTAAGGGATATAAGATTCAAATGCCGGTTGTTTATGATATGGAAGAATTTGATCAGGGTGGAAGAATTGATGATTTGTCTCTAGAACAAAGAACGAAGCTGGCCCTACGGTTTTGTAAAAAGATCAAAGAAGCTGGATATCAACCAATGATATATGGAAATATGACTTGGTTATATCAAAATTATGATTTTGAAAGAATATCAAAATATCCGATTTGGCTAGCGAGTTATACAACAAGTTGCCCGATGGAGGATAAATTTGATATATGGCAATATTCAAATAAAGGTCAAGTGAATGGAATAGAAGGAGATGTAGATATGAATATATATCTACAAAAGAAATGATATGATAGATTTTGAGAAATTCGAAAAGTAATGCGATGAAATTTGCAAAATTAACACAAAGTATATTGAAGGATTTGTAGATGTACTTTCAAAAAAGGGATTTGTTGATAAAACAATAAAGCGTCATTATGGAAATGTAGATTTTTATTTAAACGGTTTTTTGTTGAGAGAAGATGCTTTAACTATGGAAAATGGTTGTAAGGATGAATACTTACGTGATTTCTTTGGATACTTTTTCATACGTAAGTGTATGTGGGTCACACAGGATACAGTTAAGTCAATAATCGCAAGTCTTAAAAAGTTTTATCGATTATCAAAAGAAGATTATGAAGAATTCACGGATACAATTCGTGTTAATAAGGAATATTGGATAGATTGTTGCAGTGAATATAATGATGGAATAAGTGAATGGTGATTAAAATGGAAATAAATGATGGATATATGCCGTTTAAGGGCTTTAAAACATACTATCGTATTGTGGATGGAGGGGATAAGACTCCATTGATTTGTTTACATGGAGGACCAGGGTCAACTCATAATTATTTTGAAGTGTTGGATTGTATTGCCAAGACGGGAAGAAAAGTGATTATGTACGATCAACTTGGCTGTGGTAAATCATTTGTAGAAGGTCATGATGAATTGTGGAATCAAGATACGTGGATGGAAGAACTTGAAGCGTTGATGGAGTATTTAAATATTGAATCTTGTCATTTGTTGGGACAATCCTGGGGTGGTATGTTAGCAATTGCCTATGCGATTGAAAAGAAAAGCACGAGATTGAAGTCTTTGATTCTTTCGAGTACATTATCTTCAGCGTCACTATGGGATAAAGAGCAACATCGTATGATTTCATTTATGTCGGATGATGAGCAACGAGCAATTTTAAGTGAAGACTATGAATCTGATCAATATCAATTGGCTAATGAGCATTATATGCAGCTTCATTGTGCAGGGCCATTTGATGAAGATACGCCAGAATGTGTTAAAAGAGAAAAGAAAACTGGGACTCGTGCCTATTTAATTGGCTGGGGACCTAATGAATATACGCCGCTTGGAACTTTGAAGGATTTTGAGTATACAAATCGATTGAACGAAATTCAAGCTCCGGCACTAATAATAAGTGGAACGAATGATTTGTGTACGCCATTAGTTGCCAAAACTATGTATGATGGAATTAAAAATGCAAAATGGCATTTAATGCCAGAATGTCGTCATATGTGTTTTGTGGATGATCATGATACATATTGTCACAATTTAGAGGATTGGTTAGCGTCTGTTGATTAAAAACAGATGCTTTTTTACATGTTTTGAAAAAATAGGTGTATTTTTATTAATTAAAACAATATTTGAGACCCACTGATATCAGTTGTCACAGTTATTTTTTGGAAACAGTTAAAAAAATAAAAAACAAAACGTTTTAAAACACGATAAATAAGGGATTTAAAAGAATTATTAATTTTTTTAATTTAGGGGTTGAATGCATGAAATATATGTGTTAGAATACAGGAGCTTGCAATGAAGTGCGAGGTTGCTGACCCACTGAGAACCGTTGTCATGGGTGTGGCCAGGTAATTCGCATGGAGCATGTTTATCTAGAATAAACGAAAGGAGTTAAACATGGCAAAAAATACTATGAGAATTCGCTTAAAGGCGTATGAGCACAGAATCTTAGATGATAGTGCAAAGAAAATTGTCGAAGCTGCGACAAAACACGGAGCTAAAAAGGTTGTAGGACCAGTTCCGTTACCTACAGAAAAACAGGTAGTAACAATTCTTCGTGCGGTTCACAAATACAAAGATTCACGTGAACAATTTGAAATTCGTACGCACAAGCGTTTGATTGAGATTGTTGCACCAAACAAGGAAACGATTGATTCTTTACAAAGACTTGAACTTCCTAGCGGTGTCGACATCGAAATTAAACTTTAATGGAGGTGTCAATGATGAAAGGACTATTAGGAAGAAAATTAGGAATGACACAAGTCTTCACTGAAGATGGTGTATTGATTCCGGTAACTGTAGTTGAAGTAACACCAAACGTTGTTTTACAAAAGAAGACAGTTGAAACAGATGGTTACAACGCAGTTCAATTAGGATTTGAAGAAATCAAAGAAAAACGCACAACTAAAGCAAACATCGGACACTGTAAAAAAGCAAATACAAGTCCAAAGCGTTTCATTAAGGAAGTGCGCGACTGCGACATGGACGTAAACGTTGGAGATTTAGTTAACGTTGATATCTTTGCTGCAGGAGAAACAGTAGATGTAATCGGTACAAGTAAAGGTAAAGGTTACAACGGTACAATCGTTCGTAACAATGCTCACCAAGGTCCAAAGACTCACGGTGGATCTAAGAACATTCGTCACATCGGTTCATTAGCTACAAACGGTATTACTTCACGTCAAGGACGTATTATGAAGGGTACTATCATGGCTGGTCAAGAAGGTGGATATACTACTACAAATCAAAACTTGACAGTTATTAAGGTTGATACAGAAAACAACTATATGTTAATTAAAGGTAACGTTCCTGGACCTAGAAAAGGTTGCGTAATGGTACGTACTGCTAAAACTAGCAAGGGAGATAAAGAACCTGTTACTTTAGTTGACTATACTGTAAATAAGGAGGTTCAATAATGGCTACTATCGACGTAATTAACCAAGCTGGTGCAGTTGTTGGTTCAATCGAATTGAACGATGCTGTTTTCGGAATTGAACCACACCAACAGGCTATGTATGATGCATTAGTGATGCAAATGGCAAGCCGTCGTCAAGGAACTGCTGACACTAAGGGTCGTAGCGAAGTTTCTGGTGGTGGACGCAAGCCTTACCGTCAAAAAGGTACGGGACGTGCTCGTCAAGGTTCTATCCGTGCTACTCAATTTAGAGGTGGTGGAACTGTATTCGGAGCTACTCCACGTAACTATGCATACCGCATTAACAAAAAAGTTCGCCGTTTAGCAGTTAAATCTGCATTGAGCGAAAAAGTTCAAGAAACAGCATTCAGCGTTTTGGATAAATTTGAAATTGCTGAACCAAAAACAAAAACATTTGTTTCAATTATTGAAGCTATCCAAGCGCCTAAGAAAACATTGTTTGTTGTTGCAGATAGCGAAGATGCAACAAACGTTTACTTATCAGCACGTAATATTGCTGGAGCTACAGTAATGTCTGCTTCTGCAATCAACACTTACGATTTAGTAAATGCAAACAAAGTTGTTATGACAAGCGCTGCCGTAAAACAAGTTGAGGAGGCATTGGCATAATGAAAGATTACAGAGACGTAATTATCCGCCCAATCATCACTGAAGCAACTATGAAGATGATGGCTGAAGATAACAAAGTAACTTTTGAAGTAGTTAAGGGTGTTAGCAAAATTGAAATTGCTAAAGCTGTTGAAGCTGCATTCAATGTAGAAGTTGTAAAAGTAAATACAATGAACTGCAAACCAAAAACAAAACGTGTAGGTCGTTATGTTGGAAAAACAAGCGCTGTACACAAAGCTATTGTAAAAATTAAAGAAGGACAAACAATCGAATTGTTCGGTTCTGAAGAATAATCAGGGAGAAGACGCTATTTCCTGAATAAATATTGCGATAAGGAGGAAAATTAAGTTTATGCCAATTAAGAAGTATAAACCAATGACACCTGGACGTCGTGGAATGACAACTTTGGCTAAAGATGAAATCACAGCATCTAAACCAGAAAAAAGTTTGTTAGCTCCATTGAAATCTAAAGGTGGAAGAAACAACACAGGACGTATTACTACACGTCACCAAGGTTCTGGTCACAAAAGAACTTACCGTATCATCGATTTCAAACGTAACAAAGACAACGTGCCTGCACGTGTTGCTACAATCGAGTACGATCCAAACCGTTCAGCAAACATTGCATTGTTAAACTATGCTGATGGTGAAAAACGTTATATCATCGCTCCAAAAGATTTGAAGGTTGGTATGACAGTTGTATCAGGAGCAGAAACAGATATCAAAATTGGTAACTGCTGCGAAATGAAAAACATGCCTGAAGGTACATTCATTCACAACGTTGAATTGAAACCTGGTAAAGGTGGACAGATGGCTCGTAGTGCTGGATGTTCAGCTCAGATCTTAGGTATTGAAGAAAAATATGTAACTTTACGTTTAGCTTCTGGTGAAGTTCGTAAAGTATTGGCTAATTGCCGTGCTACTGTAGGTACAGTTGGTAATGAAGATTACAGCTTAGTTAACTATGGTAAAGCAGGACGTAACCGTTGGAGAGGTATTCGCCCAACTGTTCGTGGTTCTGTAATGAACCCTAATGATCACCCTCATGGTGGTGGTGAAGGACGTACTCCTATCGGACGTAAATCACCAATGACTCCTTGGGGTAAAAAAGCATTGGGTGTTAAAACTCGTCGTAACAAGAAGGCTAGTACAAAATTAATTGTACGTCGTCGTAATGGTAAGTAGGCAAGGAGGTAAGATACAATGAGTCGTAGTTTGAAAAAAGGACCTTTCTGTGATGACCATTTGATGAAAAAGGTTGTTGCATTAAACGAAGCTGAAAAAAAAGAAGTTATTAAAACTTGGAGCCGTCGTTCTACAATCTTCCCTCAATTTGTTGAACACACATTTGCCGTTTATAACGGTAAGGAACATGTTCCTGTTTATGTAACAGAAGACATGGTTGGACACAAATTAGGTGAATTCGTTCCAACACGTAAATACACTGGTCATGGATCAGATGATAAGAAATCTAGATAGTAGGAGGAGAAGAAATGGAAGTAAAAGCTACCGCAAAAACTCTACGTATTCAACCTCGTAAAGCAAGACTAGTCTTAGACTTGATCCGTGGAAAAGACGTAGAAGAAGCAGCTGCTATTTTGAAATTCTTACCTAACAAAGGTGGATACCTTGTTGGTAAAGTATTGCACTCAGCTGTTGCTAACGCAGTTAACAATAACGATTTGGATGAAAGCAAGTTATATGTGAAGGCTTGCTGGGCCGACGAAGGAATTACTTTGAAACGCTTCATGCCTCGTGCGAAAGGTAGTGCGAGTGCTATTCACAAACGTACAAGCCACATTACAGTTGTAGTGGCTGAAAAAGAGTAGGAGGTAAGCTATGGGACAGAAAGTAAGTCCAATTGGAATGCGTGTCGGAGTCATTCGTGACTGGCAATCAAGATGGTACGCTGACGATAAAGAATTCGGAACATTATTATTGGAAGATGTTAAGATTCGTGAATTGGTTGAAGCATACTACGTTAAATTATCAAACGAAGCTGTCGACAAACGTAAGGCAGACCCTCAAATCTCTCGTATCGAAATCGAACGTACTAAGGGTCGTATGACAGTTATCATCCGTACTGCACACCCTGGTGTAGTAATCGGTCAAGATGGAAAATCAATCGAAGGATTGAAAAAACAAGTTTCAAAAATCGCTTCTGCAAAGAACGTACAAATTAACGTTGTAGAAGTTGCTAATCCTAATTTAGATGCTCGTTTAGTAGCTCGTTGGATTGCTAACGAATTGGAAGGACGTAAATCTTTCCGTGCAACTCAGAAAAAAGCTATTCAAAACACTATGCGTGCTGGTGCAAAAGGTATCAAAACTGCTGTATCTGGACGTCTTGGTGGAGCTGATATGGCACGTACTGAAGGATATTCAGAAGGAGTTGTTCCTTTACATACACTTCGTAGTGATATTGACTATGCTTGGGAAGAAGCGGCGACTCAATATGGTCGTTTAGGTGTAAAAGTTTGGATCTGCCGTGGTGAAGTATTACCTGGTGAAATGGTTAAAGAACCAGAAGCTCCAAAACAACGCCCAATGCGTAAAGGAAAAGGACGTCGTCGTCCAGATGCTCGTTCAAACCGTGCCCCTAAAGATGCTGCTAAAGCTGCAGCACCTGCAGAAAAAGGAGGTAACGAATAATGTTAATGCCTAAACGTACAAAGTATCGTCGTCCTCACCGTTTGAGCTACGAAGGTCGTTCAAAGGCAGGTCGTACTATTGACTTTGGTGAATATGGATTGGTTGCTGAATCAGGAAACTATGTAAGTAACCGTCAAATTGAAGCAGCTCGTATTGCTATGACACGTTATATGAAACGTGGAGGAAATGTTTGGATTCGTATTTTCCCTCACATGGCGCGTACTAAAAAGCCTCTAGAGGTTCGTATGGGTTCTGGTAAAGGTGCTCCTGAAGGATGGGTAGCAGTAGTTCAACCGGGACGTGTAATGTTCGAAGTTGGTGGAGTAAGTGAAGAAGTAGCTCGTGAAGCTTTACGTCTTGCTGCTCACAAATTACCAGTTAAGACTCGTTTTGCTAGAAAAGGAGAAGTGAAGTAATGTTAGCTAAAGAAATCCGCGAAAAAACAAATGAAGAGCTTCTTCAGGAAATCGATACGCTTAAAGATGAACTTTTTAACCTTCGTTTCCAGCAAGCCACAGGACAGTTAGAAAATACAGCTCGTTTAAAAACTGTAAAGAAAACAATTGCTCGTATTAAAACTGTATTGACAGAGCGTGAAAACGCTGGCCAAGAGTAGGGAGGACGTATCTATGGAAAGAAACGCTCGTAAAGTATACCGTGGTACAGTTGTGTCTGATAAAATGGACAAAACTATCACAGTTATGGTAGAAACTAAAAAAACACACCCATTATATGGAAAACGTGTTAAATATTCTAAGAAATTTAAAGCTCACGATGAAAACAACGAAGCACGTATCGGAGATAAAGTAGTAATTATGGAAACTCGTCCATTATCTGCTACAAAACGTTTCCGTTTAGTTGAAATCGTTGAAAAGGCTCGTGGTTAATACTAGGAGGAGAAAGCAATGATTCAAAACGAAAGTCGTATGCGCGTTGCTGACAACACTGGAGCTAAAGAAGTTTTAGTTATCCGTTGTTTAGGTGGTAGCGTAAGAAAATTTGCAAACATCGGTGATGTCGTTGTATGTGCTGTTAAACAGGCTACTCCTGGTGGATCCGTAAAAAAAGGTGATGTAGTTAAAGCCGTAATCGTACGTACACGTCGTGGTGTTCGTCGTGAAAACGGAACTTACATCAAATTTGATGATAACGCATGTGTAATCATTAAAGATGACAAGACGCCAAAGGGAACTCGTATCTTCGGTCCAGTTGCTCGTGAATTACGTGATAAAGACTTCATGAAGATCGTATCTCTTGCGCCAGAAGTATTATAGGAGGTGTGTCTAAGTGAGAATTAAAAAAGGTGATAAAGTAAAAGTTATTACAGGTGCTTACAAAGGCACAATCGGTGAAGTAAAAGCTGTATTCCCTAAGGAAGACAGAGTTGTCGTTGAAGGTGTTAACATGGTAAAAAAACACTTGAAACCAACTCAAGCAAATCCAGAAGGTGGAATTGTTGAAAAAGAAGCTAAAATCCACGTTTCAAATGTAATGCTTTATGATGAAAAAGCAAAAGTTGCTAGCCGTATTACAACAAAAGTTGAAGTTGTAGATGGTAAAAATGTAAAAACACGCGTCTTCAAAAAGAGCGGTAACGAAGTGAAGTAGGAGGGTAGAAGATGAATCGTTTACAAGAAAAATATAAAAACGTAGTTGTCCCTCAAATGATGAAAGATTTCGAATACAAATCTGTCATGGAAGTACCTCACGTTGAAAAAGTAGTTATTAATATTGGTGTAGGTGATGCTATCACTAACGCTAAATTATTAGACGAAGCTGTTGAAGAATTAACAGCTATTACTGGTCAAGCTCCAGTTGTAACAAAGGCTAAAAAATCAATTGCGAACTTCAAATTACGTGAAGGTATGCCAATTGGATGTAAAGTTACTTTACGTAAAGAAAAAATGTATGAATTCTTAGATAAGCTATTCAACATTTCATTACCTCGTGTACGTGACTTCCGTGGAGTTAGCGATACTAGCTTCGATGGTCGTGGAAACTATACATTAGGTATTAAAGAACAAATCATTTTCCCTGAAATTGATTTCGATAAAGTAGACCGTACTCGTGGTATGGACATCGTAATCGTTACATCAGCGAAAACAAACGAAGAAGCAAAGGCATTATTAACTCAAATGGGTATGCCTTTCAAAAAGTAGGAGGAGCTTTTAAATGGCAAAGAAATCAATGATTAACAAACAACAGCGTCCTCAAAAATTTAAAGTTCGTGAGTACACTCGTTGTGAACGTTGTGGTCGTCCACACTCTGTATTAAGAAAGTACAAATTATGTCGTATTTGCTTCCGTGAATTGGCTTACAAAGGTCAAATTCCTGGAGTTAAAAAGGCTAGTTGGTAAGGAGGTATATTGCATATGATTATGACTGATCCTATTGCGGATATGCTGACTAGAATCCGCAATGCTTTGCAACAAAAGCATGCCTCTGTCAGTATGCCAGCGAGCAATGAAAAGAAAGCAATTGCTCAAATTTTGAAAAACGAAGGTTTCATCGTAGACTTCAACGTTGAAGGCGATGTTAAGAAAACTTTGAATATCGAATTGAAATACGGACCTAACAATGAAAAAGTTATCAGCGGTTTACGTCGTATTTCTAAACCTGGTCTTCGTGTTTATGCTAAGGTTGAAAACTTACCTAGCGTATTAAACGGATTAGGTATCGCAATCATTTCTACAAGCAATGGAATGATGACTGACAAAGAAGCAAGAAAGAACCACTTAGGTGGAGAAGTTATTGCTTACGTTTGGTAATAAATATATAGGAGGATAAAACGTAATGTCACGTATCGGGAATAAACTGATTACCGTTCCTGCAGGAGTTACTATTGAAGTAGCTGCTGGGAATGAGGTGACTGTTAAAGGACCTAAGGGTTCTTTAACACGTACATTCTCTTCTTTGATGGAAATCCACGTAGAAGATAATGTTGTCACTGTAAAACGTCCAAATGACGAAAAACACACAAAACAATTACACGGAACAACTCGTGCTTTGTTATACAACATGGTAGTTGGTGTATCTGAAGGATTCACTAAAGACTTAGAATTAGTTGGTATCGGATTCCGTACAGCAATGAAAGGAAACGTATTAACTTTAAACGTTGGATATTCTCACCAAGTTGAGATGCCAGTTAAAGAAGGCTTAGAAGTAACTTGTCCAACTGCTACAACTATCAAAGTTGCAGGTATCGATAAACAAGAAGTTGGTGAATTTGCAGCAAATATTCGTGCTGTTCGTAGACCAGAACCTTACAAAGGAAAAGGTATTCGCTATGTTGGTGAAATCATCCGTCGTAAGGAAGGTAAAACAGCAGGTAAGAAATAGTAGTGGGAAAGGAGATCAAAAATGTTTACTAAAGTATCACGTAATGAAACTCGTGTACGTCGTCACAAACGTGTACGTACAAAAATTAGCGGAACTCCAGAATGCCCACGTTTATGCGTATTCAGAAGTAACGCACATATCCATGTTCAAATCATTGATGATGTTAACCAAAACACATTGGTCAGTGCTTCAAGTGTTGACATGAAATTAGAAAATGGTGGAAACGTGGAAGCAGCTCGTTTGGTAGGAACTGAAATTGCTAAGCGCGCACTAGAAAAGAATATTAAAGAGGTTGTATTTGACCGTGGTGGATATGTTTACGCTGGTCGTGTACAAGCTTTAGCAGAAGCAGCTCGTGAAGCTGGCTTGGAATTTTAGGAGGTCGCACAATGGCAATGGATAGAAAACCAAAAAGAGACCAAAAAGAATTTGAAGAACAAGTAATCTCAATCAACCGTGTAACTAAGGTAGTTAAAGGTGGACGTCGTTTCCGCTTTGCTGCGTTAGTTGTAGTTGGAGATCGTAAAGGCCGTGTAGGTATTGGTACAGGAAAAGCTAACGAAGTTCCTGATGCAATCAAAAAAGCCGTTGAAGATGCTAAGAAAAACATCTTCACAGTACCAGTAATCGGTACAACAATCCCTCACGAAATCACTGGTAGATATGGTGCAGGATCTGTATACATGCGTCCAGCTATCGAAGGTACTGGTGTTATCGCTGGTGGTGCAACTCGTGCAATCCTTGAACTTGCAGGTATCTCTGATATCTTAACTAAATGTTTAGGATCACGTACAAAAATCAACGTTGTTCGTGCAACAGTTGATGCATTACAGAACTTAAGAACTGTAGAAAGCGTTGCTGCGCTTCGTGGTAAGAAGCCAGAAGAAATTCGCGGGTAATAGGAGGTAAATCAGATGAAATTACATACAATGAATTTAGCCGAAACTCGCACAGAACGTAACCGTGTTGGTCGTGGACCTGGAAGCGGGAACGGGAAAACTAGCGGTCGTGGACAAAAAGGTCAAAAATCAAGATCAGGTGGAGGAGTTCGCTTAGGTTTTGAAGGTGGTCAAACACCATTAGCAAGACGTTTACCAAAACGTGGATTCACTAACTTCAACCGTAAAGAATATGCTATCGTTAACGTTGAAACATTAAATCGTTTCGAAGATGGAGCAACTGTTAATGCAGCAGCTTTAATTGAAGCTGGTATTATTAATAAAGAACTTTCTGGACTTAAAGTTTTAGGTAACGGTGAGTTAACTAAAAAATTAACTGTTGAAGCAGTTAAGTTCTCTAAGTCAGCTAAAGAAGCAATTGAAAAAGCAGGCGGAAAAGTAGAGGTTCTATAATATGGCAGGCAAGATAAAGGCAATGTGGACGAATAAGGATATCCGCAATAGGATTCTATTCACCCTATTTGCCTTTCTTGTCTATCGTTTGGGATCAGCCATTACTGTACCTGATGTAAATACAACAGATTTAGTAAATGGTCTTGGGGAAAACTCATTGTTCGCAATGTTAAATCTATTAGGAGGTGGAGGACTTGAACAGTTCTCTGTCTTCGCTTTAGGAGTTACTCCCTATATCACAGCTTCTATCATTATTCAGTTATTAAGTATGGACGTTATTCCTCACTTAACAGAGTTGAGTAAAGCAGGGGCTAATGGTCGTAAAACATTAGACAAGTACACAAGATATCTTGCGGTCGTGTTTGCCTTTGTGCAATCATTCTCATTAGTATATGGTTTTTCAAAAGCATATACAGGTTTGATTGTCGGCGGTGTTACAATCAGTAAGATTTTATATATTGCAACAATATTTGCAGCAGGAAGCATGTTTTTAGTGTGGATTGGAGACCAAATTTCCATGAAAGGTATTGGAAATGGTATTTCCATGGTAATTATGGCTGGTATTGTTGGGCGTATGCCGCAACAATTCTCTAGTGCATGGTCAAGCTTAATTTCAGGTGAGTCTGCGCCTTCCTATGGAGCTTGGTTATTTGCTGCGTATATATTAATATACTTATTAATTATTATCTTTGTTACGTTGATTAATACAGCGGAAAGAAGAATTCCAATTCAATATACATCAAGTTCAATTTCATTGAGTAAACCAAGTGAAGCAAACTACTTGCCATTGAAAGTCAATTCAGCAAGTGTTATTCCGGTCATCTTTGCTAGTTCATTGATGATGGCACCAATTCAAATTGCATCATTCTTTCCATCAAATGATTTCATTAAAGAAATGCAAAAATGGTTAGGATTGCAAACATGGTATTCACTTGTAATTTATGTATTATTGATTTTATTCTTTACATTCTTCTATACGAAGATGCAAATTAATCCAGAAAAAGTTGCTGAAAACTTGGGTAAATCCGGATCATATATTCCTAGTGTTCGACCAGGTTCGGAAACAAAAGACTATATTAACCGTGTTTTATCAAGAATTACAGTATTAGGATCTGTTGCTTTAGCATTTATTGCTGTTATGCCACATGTCATGCCATTAATTTGGCCTGATCTTCCAAGCTCAATGGCTTTGGGTGGAACAGGAATGATTATCGTTGTTGGTGTTGCTATTGAAACAGTACGTCAAGTACAAGGATTGATTACTCAAAAATCTTACAAGAAATATTACGAAGACTAAGATCTTCAGGAGAATAGATATGAATATATTTATTATGGGAGCTCCTGGTTCTGGTAAGGGAACATTCTCTACTAAGATCAAAGAAAAATTCAATTTGAATCATATTTCTACAGGAGATATTTTCCGTGCAAATATTGCTGGTGGAACTGAATTGGGTCTACAAGCAAAAGCATATTCTGAAAAAGGTTTATTAGTACCTGATGAAATCACAAACAAAATGGTTAAGGATTACTTAAACACTTTGGAAGATAAAAAGAACGGATATTTATTAGATGGATATCCAAGAACTTTGGCTCAGGCAAAAGCTTTTGAAGAAATGACAAATGGAACAGATTTAGCAGTTGAAAAAATTGTTTATATGGATGTTCCATTTGACGAATTAACTCGTCGTATTACAGGTCGTCGTACTTGTAAAAATTGTGGAGAAATCTACAACATCTATTCAAAACCAACAAAACTTGATGGTGTATGTGATGTTTGCGGTGGTGAATTAACACAACGTAAAGATGACAACGAAGAAAGCTTAAAGGTTCGTTTAGATGAATATGCAAAGAATACTGAACCAGTAATCGCATATTATGAAGAAAAAAATATGGTTTCAAAAATTGATGCGTCAAAATCTATGGAAGAAATTTGGCCAGAATTAAAAGAAGCCTTGAAAAACAAGTAAGTTGCGCTTATAATATATAAGCGCAACTTTGCTTGCGATTTATACATTCACGTTTCTGTTAAAATCCGCATGTACACATACGCATTTTAGCAGGGCCATTAAAATACGTGAATCATTACGTAGGAGGAAGAAAGATGAAAGTAAGACCATCTGTTAAACCAATCTGCGACAAGTGTCGAGTAATT